>NZ_CP037421.1:3419715-3654837 GCF_007748155.1 Gimesia panareensis | reverse complement strand
GGATCCTTGAGTTAGAGTATTAGGTCTGCGTGCAGGCAGACTACTAGAGCAGTATTACAGTGAGTGCTTCGGCACACTTCGGTAAAATACCTCATAGTAATTTTTCTCGGCAATCCAGATCTTTTCGCTTGCTGTCTGTGACGAGATTCCCGGCAATTTCGCGCGAGTTCTCGACACTTTCCTGCCGCGATTTCACGGAGATCTCTTCCCTCGGGCACCTTGAATCACCAGAATCTGGGCATGTCCAATCGCAAACGCAGGCAACGCACCTATGACCATCGACTGAAAGAACTCGTTCGCTCCACCGGCAATATTGATATCGCTCTTCAGCGTGGTGTCCCTCGATCTACGGCCCGAGGCTGGCTGACAAAGAACATGTCCGACGTAATCACCGTCGATGTCTTAGATATGAGTCTGGTAGAACTGCAACGTGAGGTGGTCGCACTGCGTCGTCGCAACGACAGACTTATTGCTTTGCTGCGTCTGATCTTCGTGGTGGCGCGTGCTTAAGCATCAATGGTTTTATTTTCATGAACTGGATTCCGCGCAATCGGTTGAAAACCTGGTGGCTTACTATGTTGAGCAATACAACACGCATTTACCACATTCCGCGTTCCAGGGGCAGATGCCTGATGAGATGTACTTTGGAACGGGGCAAGAGATACCAGGTCTACTGCAGGAAGCACGCGTCGCAGCAAGAAAATTACGAATGGAGTCGAATCGAGTTCAGAGCTGTCGGTCATGTGAGGAACATATTGTCGGCAGTAGTTGAGCGCGAGGTGAGGCGTAGCGGGTGGGATTGGTCAGGCTGTTCGGACGCAGTTTATTGACTCCAGCAGTGACTTCATTCTCAAATCGCTGTCCCAGCATGGAAAAGTCATTTCGTATGACGATGATCCCCTGTGTTTCATTGTCGAACGGACTGAGCTTTTCCCCGGCGCGAGAACTCGCGCGAATATGTCTGGAATGTCATGACAAACAGCAGGGACATGTTTTCGGACTGGAGTTGATTGAGATGTTGTTTTTTAGAGCAGTTGCAAAACATCAGACTACGAAGTTTTGTGACTGGAATCATTCTTGGTGAGGATAATCGAAAGTCAGGCTCTCAGTCTGACAGCCTGCTGGCGCCGAATACTCTGCCATTCGCATTGTGGCCGGATGCGTCGTGTATTGTGTCTCCCGATTCCTTGTCAAAGCGATAGAGCAGTATGGTCTGATCATCGTTCAGCAGGTCAGTATCAGGTGTAAAGAGCCTGCTGTAGCGAGCCCGGTTGGAGATTCGCAGTGTATGCAGGCTTCCTTCAAATCCATGAGCGACCCTGCTGTTTCCCTCGGGAGTGCCGCCCGTCAGAAAGGGTTGTTGCAGGCAGAGTTTAATAATGTCTCTTGCCCGCCGATTGTTCATGCTGTTCATCTTGCGGGTCTCACAGGGGAGTCCGTTCAAGAACAGGACCCACTTTGATCCATCCCACTGACAGGCAACATGAACAGGGCGACTGGTGGCCACGTCTCTGCTGGAAATGGAGGAGACGGGGATTTCCTGGTGCTGCGGATCCAGCAGAGACCAGGTCCAGTATTCCCCCTGGTTGATATGATATTTCAGGTTGAGGGAGCCCCATTGAAATACGGTCTGGTGAGTCAGTTTCTTTGGGGAATCGGGGGTGAGCCAGGCTTCGATGGTAAACGATCCCTCAAACTTGTCCGGGAGTTTCGATTCCAGCCAGTCATCACCATCAAAGTGGATTCCCCGTCTGGTCAGGTGGTTATCCGGTTCCAGTCTGGCCGACCAGTCGGCGCCAAAAATGATTCCATGGTTATGCATGTCACTCAGATCGTGGAGCAGTTCTCCGTTCCCCTGTTCAAAGCGGTATAAGATGACGGTTGATTCATGTTGCGTCAGCAGGGGGGGAGGTTCAAAAGCCGCACCATACATGCTCTCTTCACTGATCCTCAACTGTGAAACATTTCCCTGAAAAGCACGGTGCTGTCGATCTTCAATCAGGGAACCGGTACCAATCCGAAAGAGTGAGCGCAGGTAGCGAGCTTCACGCGGAGATTTCTGCTTTGATCTTTTTTCCGCAGCCTGCCCATCTACAAAAACATTCAGTGAGATTCCGTCAAAGACACCTGCGATATGATGGGAACCGGGGGGAACTTCCCGTGAAAAAGCATGCCAGGTCCATGCTCCTTCGTGGTAATAGACGTGGACGCGATGATTTCTCAGAACGCAGTACATGGCCCGCAGGCGAGAATGCAGATCAAAGATGACTTCGGAGGCTAATGGATCATTCATACTTTCCGGAGAGATGTCTGTCCAGCACTCAATGGTGATTGATTGATCGGGTTTGCGATAACTGAAGGATGTTTCGACTGTATCGTCGATCCCGTCGAAGTGCAGGGAAAAACGGTCCAGACTTTTCAGATCTCTGGTTGTGGGGTTGGGGGTCGCACAGATCCGGAAGCCGGTGATGGCATTACAGGAGTTGGGGAGTCGACCTTCCCGATAAGCGGAACGGCAGGAGAGTGGGTCTTGAATGGCTGAGCCGCCACGCAGAATTCTGTGTGTTCCCGACTTCGGACCGGCAGGATCATTGACGGTATTGGAAAAAGTCTCTTCATTCGAAAAATAGTCGGTGCACCATTCAGCGACATTGCCATGCATGTCATACAGTCCCAGGGCATTTGGCTGAAGCTGCCCACAGGGGTGAGTCTGAGTGGAATCCATCCAGCCATATTGGGATAACTGTGTTTCATCTGCTGGAAACCAGCGGGAAGTTGTTCCGGCACGACAGGCGTATTCCCATTGGGATTCCGCAGGCAGGTCAAATTTGAGCCCGGGGTGCATGCGCGTCAGCCAACCACAGAAATTGCGGGCGTCAAACCAGGTCAGATTTGCGACAGGATGATCGTCGCTGAGTTTGCCTGCCAGATCACTGGCCCAGGTGAGTTGCGGGTTCTTTTGGGATGTATCAAAGTCCGTCCCGCCGCTTCTCTTGCGTTCGGCATCCGTCTGGTAGCGGGTCTGATCGACAAACTGCCGATATTGTTTCCGTGAAATTTCCCGGCGACTCATGTAAAAGGGCCGGGTAATGCGTGCCAGATTCTGGGGCAGGTCAGCCGTCATGACTTTGTGTTGGATTTCACGCTGTGTCGTAGAAGCGACTGTGTTTTTCAACGTTTCATCGAGTGTGCCCATCATGAATTCACCAGGGGGGATCAACTCCATCTCAATTCTGATGTCTGTGTCGAGAGGAATCTCCAGCCGTGGAGGGAGCTTGAGAAAGTCAGCCCAGGCCTGTTGGATTTCCCGGATCCGCTCGGGCGTATCGTTGACCAGGACGGGATCGGGCTGCTCAACAGGCCATTTGAACTGGTTATTCTCTGGAGTTTTGTCGGGATCAAACTCTTCCCACCTGGCACCCTCAATTTTGCCATCCAGACCGTTGCCGCTGAGATCAGGCACGACTTTGCCCGTGTCGGAATCAAAGTGGTAGAGCAGGATGGTTGAGTCGTCGGCAGACAGTGTTTTCTCCGGAGAAAAGTCTTCGATGTAAATGACTCCCTTTGAGAAACGGCACTCGTGAATGAGACCGGCAAAACAGGCTTTTTTCTCAGCGTTGGGACGACCAATCAGGGCAGGGTCCGGGTTGGCTCCAATGTGAATCGGAATCGGCGAATGGTGATGCCGGCGTCTGACGGGATAATTGAGTCCCTGCTTTTTACCGTTGACGAACATGCCGATACTGATGCCGTCGTAAACGGCTGCGAGGTGCACCCGTTTACCGCAGCCGATCTGGTGCGAACGGTTGTGGTTTGCATAGTAGACTCCGTCATGGAAAAAGAATTCCGGCATGGTGCCGTCTTTCAGACGCATGAGGAATCCCGCCGTCTCCGCATTGGAGATGATTTCCATGGTCCGCGGGCGTTCTTCACAGTCCGGGGTCAGCCAGGCTTCGAAAGTGATCGGATCTCCGCTGTCATAGATAAATGGGGTTTCGACAAAATCATCCACCCCGTCAAATCGTAAAACGAGTGGTTTCTGGTTTTCGGTTTTCACGATCGAAGCAGCCGGGGGAGCAACTGGTTTGATGTCGCTGACCTGTTGAGGAGATTCCGTCTCCGCATTCGGGAAAGGCAGAAACAGCATGACACACAGTGCCAGAACTGTCAGAATTGCCAGACCCGCATACATTTTTCTTTTTCGAAGGCTGCGTGCTGAGGGAGGTCTGAGAATGTATTCTAGAGAATCGGTACTTCCCAGCCGATTTTTCAGTGCAGCGGTCACATCCTCTGCAGTAGGCCTGAGTTGCGGATCCTGCTGCAACATGGATCTCAGGAGTCTGCGATCCGTCCGATTTACTTTCTGGAACTGGCTGGCCGGGTTGCTGATTTCCAGTGTTTGAGGATCCCGGTTGAGACCATGGCCGGTGAGTAAAAAATACCAGACGCATCCCAGGGAATAGATGTCTGATTTATCAGTTGCATTTCGCGCTGCATTCCACTGCTCCGGTGAGACAAAACCGATCTGTCCGAATCCCTGGCTGAGTGAGGTTAAACCGAGTCCCTCGGTACTGCTTTCAGGTTGGAAGGCCAGCCCGAAATCAGCGATTTGAACATAGCCTTTGGTATTGATCAGGATATTGCCAGGGTGGATGTCGCGATGGACGATCCCCAGATGGTGCACTGCAGTCAGTCCGGAGGCAACCTGATAAATGATGCCGGCACATGTTTGAGATGGGATCGGAGCCCCAAGTTGCTCCATCCTCTGTTTCAGGTTTTGCCCATCTACGTATTCCTGGACAAAATAGGTGAAGCCGTTTTCTTCGCCTGCGAACAGTGCTTTGACAACATAAGGCGATTCGACCCGCGCCAGCATCTGCGCTTCGCGTTCAAATCTTTCTGACAGATCCTTCCAGTCTTTTTGCTTTTCTGCGTTGATCAGTTTGACGGCTACCGGGCGGATCAGGCGGGTATCATAACCTTTAAACACGCGTCCCATACCGCCGGAACCGATTTCATGTTCCAGCGATATCTGACCAATTGAAAGTGGAGGAACCTTGAGAGTGTTAATCAAGTCGTCAGGCTCGCCATCCAGGCTTTCGAGTTGTTCTCTGCAATCGGAGCACTTACTGAAATGTTCAGTAAGGGAATCGATATGTTCAAAATCGAGTTTTCCCAGATTATAGGCAGATATCGTTGCGATATCCGGGCAGTCAGAGAGGAAAGGATCCACCAGTTTGTGTCCTCAGTACAGTTCAGCAACTTTAAATTAAAGAGCGATTTCTTTAGTTACAGTGTTGATTCCAGGGGGAAGTGTGACATCGAAACAATCGAAAAACGCAACATGTTAAACTTCCCCCAGAAACACGCGAATTTTGTAGAGAGCGCGTGACTGTATTTTACGTACATTGGCGTACGTCAATTCTGTTTCTTTGGAGATGTCTTGCGCAGTTTTTCCAGAGATGAAAACCTGGCGCAATACCCGCTTTTCATTTTCTGATAGCCGTGCGAGTTCAATTAATCCTTCAGCAATATCGCGAGTTTCCTGCACCGTTTCCACTGTTTCATCAATCAGATTATGCAGGTGATTGAGATTATCTGTGCCTCCGGTAGGAGTGATCTGTTTTTTGCGGAAATGATTGGAGGAAACATTTCGCAGGCAGGTTTTGAGCAGTCTGATAAAACTGTGGCGACCATGTTTCAGACGCAGATTATCCGTGTCCATCACCTTGACGACAGCGGACAGCGTTTCCTGGACCACATCTTCCATATCCTGTTTGTTATGCAGGAGACGACTGACCATCCGCAATAAAAGCCACTCTGAAAGTTCCATCAACCTGTTGAGGGAATCAGGGTCGCCCTGGGAAGCATGGTTGATCAGGGTGGTCGAGATTGTATTGAGATTCATGGCCCGGCTGTAAATCATAAGTTTTAAAGCGTTTGGAAAAAATATTCAGAAAACCAGATTAATTGTCACAAGTCTGTCCTGCTTCGATTCCTATTTGATAGGCAGATTCTGTCTGCAACAACCTGCTCATTCAGTCAGGGATTGTTTTTCGAATTCGGTAGGAGTGATCGATACTGATCTTCCATATCCTGTGTTTATACACTTTTGTACCCATGCATAAGGGTTTATGCAAGCTGAAAAAAATGTGTTTTCACGGTCAGCTGTTTTCTTACCAGAAACAGTTGAACCTGCTGGCGAATGTGCTTGAACGGGAACGCAGTTGAGCTTCACGGTTCAAGATACAAGCCTGGATGGATCGTTTAAGGCGTTGGGTGCCTGCCCTTCGAGATTCTGTGTAGCTTCGGGGTCTCGAAGGGTCCTTTTTTAAATTGCGTATTTTCGGATTGTGCATTCATTTTTAAGCGGTTTGAGAAAATCAGGATTTCCTTCACCCGGTCAGGCCTCTCTTTTCGTCATTTCTCCCGCTCTGTTTTTCTCCCGGTGTGAACTAAGGCACTGTGATTCGTGGCCGGCTCAAAGCACTGCGGATGATTTCGACTCGTTTTGTTCAGTAAATTCTTTTTTTGTCACAAATGGAATCTGACATGACACTAGAAGGTAGTGCCATGCAGTCTAATCACTGTTTATGCAATGACTTGTGTTTTTTTTGTCGAGCATGGTCCTCTGATTGGCGTGGTGAGTTTTTTCAGACATTGACTGGGCCTCGCGTGGGGCGAATACGTATTTGAATAGCAGGGAGTGCGGAATGTTAATCCCCTACTGGTTGAACTCATTTCTTTTTCGATACTGTCACAAAGGTCAGGGGGGCAGATCTGTTCGCAGGCTGCGAAGAAGAAATTATTCGCACTCACCGGCGATGATTAAAATCGCTGCTGCTGAACGATTGGAAGAGCGGCTGCTGTTGACGGCAGAGATAGTGAACGTGGCAGGCACGGCTGGGGCCGATCATTTCCTTTTGCAGATGAACCAGGATGGAGACACTCTGGAGCTGCTTAATGGAGAGGCCATCGTCCAGTCTGTTCTGCTTTCAGATGTGGGTGAAATCAATATCTATGGTGGGGCGGGCTATGATACGCTTGAGGTCAATTTAGAATCTGGTCTCCCGTTTCCCCTTGAGGGGATTCATTTTGACGGAGAGGCAGATGGGGGAGCTCTGCTTTTGACGCAAGGGAGTTCTTCGGAAGTCTTTTCCACGATCACGCACACGCTGACAGATCACCAGGCCGGCAGTATATCGATTGACAGCCAGACTGTCAGTTTCAGCAATGCAGAAAAAGTGACGGACCACCTGATTGCCAATTCTCGGCAGTTTATTTATCTCGGGGTCTCTGAATTCATCACGCTTAGTGATGCCGGAACTCCCGACGATGGCGATTCCCGTATCGATTCCACTTCTGGACCGGAGGTGTTTTTTAACAGCACAGTTCAAGAGATTTCTGTGTCGACCGGTACAGGTGCAGATGAAATTCATGTGCAGCGTCTGGATCAGCTGTTTTCTTCCCATTTGAATATACTGGGGGATGAAAGTGATCAGGTTAAACTTGAAGGGCCGGAACTGCACATGGGCGACCACCGGCTCCAGATCACAGGACAGACAATTACGGTCGCTTCCCATTTGAGCAGCGACAGTGGTCAGATCGTTCTGGATGCGGCACGTAATATTGTTCTACAGAATGGTAGTACTCTGGAGACCGTGGACGGTGATCTGACCTTGCTGGCCAACTCCGACGCATCCGCAGTTGGAGATTTTTCGGGAATCACTGCCTATAACACGGCGATCGTTACTACGGGAACCGGTGGCATTTCATTAACAGGCACTGGTGCTAATGATGTTACTTCGCCAGGTTTTCTATCCAATGGCCACAACGGCATTATGCTCTATGCCGGAACCAGCATCAGGTCAACTTCTGCGGAAGCAGACGCCGGTCAAATTTATCTGACCGGTACGGGGGGAGTCGGGATTGATTCCAATAAAGGAATTGCAGCATCGAAAGCCAATATTTCAAGCGTGGCGGGAGATATTGATCTGACGGGAAGGGGGGGGAGCAATGCTGCAGGCGGTTTTAATGATGGAATACTGCTCTCCGACACCACGATCAGCTCAGAGGGGATAGGCTCGGTTGCTGCCGCGATCTCACTGACTGGGGTCGGCGGTTCCGGGGTCATGGGAAATTCCGGTGTTTCGCTGACAGGCACGTATGATGTGACATTCGCTGCCGGTATTCAGAGCATCAATGGTGACATCGCAATCTCTGGTACGGGGGGCGGAGGGGATCACTCTCTGAATAATGTCGGTATTCTGTTGAAGAATTTCAACATCAGTTCCACCGGCACTGGACCTGATGCTGCGACAATCACTCTGATCGGGATGGGGGGGGAGGGGACAAGCTACAATTATGGCGTGTCACTTTATCCATCAATCGGTACATCGAAAGTGACCAGCATCAATAGTATTGATGGTGATATTTATATTTCCGGCCAGGGGGGAGGGCTTACGAACCTGGGCGTAAACATGACCCAGTCACTCGTGTCGTCCAGTGGGGCCGGGGCAGATGCAGCGGAAATTACGATCATTTCCGGGGGGACGTATCTGTTTCGTAATGCGACCAGAATGGAATCTGCTGCGGGCAATATCAATATTTCCGTAAACCAGGATGAAGAAAACCAGTCCAGTAGTTTTGTCATGACCGACAGCTCGCTGATCAATTCCGGGCAGGGCAATCTGCATCTGGACGCCGATGAAGACATTTATTTAACCCGACTGATTTCACAACAGATGGTTCAGGTTGACGCCTCCCAGGGATCCATTTTTGACAATGACGACGAAAATCCGGAAGTCTACGCGAATACAGTCAGTCTGAATGCGATGCATTCCGTGGGAACCGCAGAAAACCCACTGGAAGTCAGCGCGCAGCATCAGACTGCTTCGGGTACGGTTCACGTGACTAATTCTTTTTTCAAAAAACTCATTGGCGTGGGCGATGCTGATTTCAGCACGTCAGGTACATGGACGGCGTCCAACCAGACTCCCACTTCGCAATCGCAGTTAATCGCGTCGGGGACAGACATCGATACCGCAACCTGGATCTTCAGCAACCTGATTCCTGGGATCTATCGACTTTCGGGTTTCTGGATGACTGATGAAAACAATGCCGAGAATGCGGAGCTTTCTGTTTCCGGAATTGCAGGGGGTGAGGTTAAACAATATATCGATCAGCGCCGGCTGTCAGCAGATCTGACTGACGGTAATGTCTCCTGGCAGGATCTGGGATTCTTCGTGGTAGACGCGGATGGGACCATTGCTGTCTCACTTTCAGATAATCAGGCGAATGGAAATGTCGTTGCAGGTGCGATGCGCATTGAAAAGATGGACAGCCTGGTTTCCATCACTGGTGTTGAGGTTGATGAAGATTCTGGGACTGCTGAATTAACCGTGACTTCCAGTCAGGCCGTTGGCAGTTCCTTCTCTCTCAGCTATGTCACCATCGACCGCACTGCCACTGCGGGAACTGATTACACCGAGACCAGCGGGACCCTTGATTTTATGGGAACGACGGACGGCGAATCTCACACGATCATCGTTCCATTGATTGATGATTCCAATCTGGAACTGACAAAGATGTTTCAGGTTGCATTGAGCGATCTCTCTGCGGAAGCCAATCTCGCACTGGTGCATGATCTGGCAACTGTGGTCATCAGAAATGATGACGGGGTCGTGATTGCTGAAGATGCAGGCGAACAGATCATCCAGTTAGATGATATTTCTGCATTAGACAGCAATTCGCAGGTGATCGCAGTATCAGCAGTCAGTGGTGACTCGTCACTGATCCTGCAACCGATCGTGGAATTCACTCCAGGCAGTTCCTCAGCCACCCTGAAGTTTAGGCCGGAACAGGACGCCCATGGTTCAACGCAGATGATGGTAATCACAACGGATGATCAGGGCAACCAGGTAACCAGTACCATTCCAGTCCTGGTTCAGTCTGTCAATGATCCTCCGGTTGCCATCGATGACACATTTTACATTAATGAAAGCAGTGACTTGGCAGCGGTGAATGTATTCGCAGCTAATTCTAGCAGTGCCGATCATGATCCGGATGGACAGCCCTTTGTCGTCAGTGCCGTACAGGGAGGGCGTGTGGGGACACTGTTTATACTCACTTCAGGAGCATTGCTTACAATCGACTCAAACGGCGATTTGAATTATGACCCTCATCAGCAGTTTGAATCACTGGCGGAAAATGAATCGGCAACCGACAGTTTTACCTACACTATATCGGATACAGACGGGGCTACCTCGGTCGCAACAGTAACTGTGGTCATTTCGGGCGAGAACGATGCGCCTGTGGTGAGTAATTCGATTGTCATGACGTATTCGGAAGACGATGCGGTCGACAGTCTGAATCTACTTTCTGACGCTTCTGATCCGGATGTGAGTGACAGTCTGGGAATCAGTAACCTGGTCTGGTCGGGTGATGCCGGCGGAGTCTCTGTAAACGGTACGACGCTGACGGTAGATCCCGGTTACTTTAACGCTCTGTCGTTAGGCGAGACAGCCGTACTCAGCGGTACGTATGAGGTGGTCGATTCACAGGGGGCTGCTGTTGCGCAGAGTGTGACGCTGACCTTTGAGGGGGCAAATGATGCGCCTGTAGCGGGCGATGCGATCGCAGTGAACTATTCCGAAGACGATGCGGTTGGCACGCTGGACCTGCTGAGGGATGCCTCCGATCCAGACACAAGTGACAGTCTGGGAATCAGTAACCTGGTCTGGAGCGGTGACGCCGGCGGGGTTTCGGTGAACGGTACAACGCTGACGGTGGATCCCGGCTACTTTAACGACCTGGCGGCCGGTGAGACAGCCGTACTCAGCGGCACATATGACGTAGTCGATCCGCAGGGGGGCGTTGTTGCACAGAGTGTGACGCTGACCTTTGAGGGGCAGAACGATGCTCCTGTGGTGAGCGATTCGATTGCCGTGACATATTCGGAAGACGATGCGGTTGGCAGTCTGGACCTGCTGGAGCATGCCTCCGATCCGGATACGGGCGACAGCCTGGGGATCGGCAATCTGGTCTGGAGCGGTGACGCCGGCGGGGTTTCGGTGAACGGTACAACGCTGACAGTGGATCCCGGCTACTTTAACAGACTGGCGGCTGGGGTGTCGGCAGTACTTACCGGGACCTATGACGTGGTCGATGCGCATGGTGTTTCGGTTACTCAGAGTGTGACCTTAACCTTTGAGGGGCACAACGATGCTCCTGTGGTGAGCGATTCGATCGCTGTTTCGTATTCTGAAGACGATCAGCCAGTGAGTATAGATTTATTATCACAAGTTTCAGACCCTGACTCAGGGGACCTGCTGAGCATCACTAATCTGATCTGGAATGGCAATGCAGGTGGTGCGACGTTATCTGGAACGATGCTGAATATTAATCCCGGATACTATAACGGGTTGGCTGCGGGGACCAGTGAAACAGTATCTGGTTCTTTTGATATCAGCGACGGGAAGGGAGGGACCGTTTCTCAAACTGTGACCTTCAGCATCGCTGGTGCGAATGACGACCCCTCAGTTGTAGATTCTATCAATATCACATTCGCAGAAGATGCCCCAGTCGCTACTGTAGATCTCTTGGTGGGAAGTTCCGATCCTGATGCGGGTGAAGTATTGGCCATCAGGAATCTTACCTGGAGCGGTAATGCAGGTGGCATTGTCGTTGAAGGGACCGAACTGCAGGTTGACCCTGGTTATTATGATTACCTGATCCAAGATGCTACAGAGGTGATTACAGGTTCGTATGAAATCATTGATTCGGCCGGAAGTGCGGTGTCTCAAACCATTTCTCTGACCATTACAGGGCTGACCGATCCTGCAGAAATCTTTGGCCAGATAGTCGTTACGGATCAGGTGCTTGACTATCACGATACGGTGTCGTTCTCTCTCACTGGAGCCGCAACGTTTCTGGGGTCAGTGACAGCGGCTTCGACTAATCAGGAGATAATCTCTGATCAGGATATTAGCTTAACTTGGGAGGGGGGAGACCTCCGGGTTGGAATCAATCATCAGTCTGATGATTATGGTCTGAGCGTGATCAGGTTATTTTCAGATGGGGAAGTTGTTCATGAATTCTCTGTGATTGTACTGCCTCCAGAAACTGTTACACAACAGCAGGCAGGTAGTTTGAACCTCGGGTTTGATTTTGAAGAAATACCCGCGGAGGGGGCCAGTGCTGACGAAGAGTTAGATCCCACAACAATCATCAATGTGTCTTATAACGATCGGGCTCTCGCGTATCTGGTTGCCCATGGCCATGTCAGCACGGGGGATGCGATGCGTCTGGCGAATCCCGTACGACGAAGATCGTATTACGATTCCTCAGAATTAGAAGGCATTTCCCTCGAAACTCTTCACTCGCCTGCTGGTGATACCGGGACCGAAAGGCAGACTACTCAGCGTCAGACTATCTATGGTGGTATTTCAGAGAATGTTGAGGGGGGCGGTTCAGGGACTGGTGAACCAGATGAGTTTGATAAGTTTGCTCAGGTAGTGCAGCAGGCATCAAACATCACAAAGGTTATTGAAAGTACCGAAAAAGATCCGATTGATAAGCTGGCTAAAGTCTATTTAGTTCCTAGCGTGGGAGTCATTGTCAAACAGGTATTCATAGCCGTAGACAAAATAATTGATGCTGCAGACAAAGATAACAATATTGACTTAAGTGCTTCTGGAGAACTTGTTGGTGGAGTCACTGATCTGACCATTGAAATGTGCGAATTAGCGATCGCGATTTCAGTAAAGAAGAATCCGGTGAAAACCGCTTTTCAAACTGTTCAGTTTATAAGTGCGGCAACCAATTTAACTAACACTGTACGGCATATGATCGATAGTGCCCAGACTGGTAAAGTTGTGGAAGCGGCCTTGGAGTCACCAAATCAGGTGGTTGAAGAGTCTGTCAGACTCGTGGCTGAACTGGGTGAGAAAACCGGGCTTAACGAACTTATGACCAAATCCTCAGCCACGCGTGATTTAGGCAACAACTTAAAGGGGTATGTCGCAGGGTCGGCTGAGTCTGGTGATGTCTTGGCTGCGGGGGCACAAACTTATCAGAAGGTGGCGGTGGCAAAAGAGTATATTGATACAACAACGCAAATTGCCGAGCATATCGAAGATATCTGGAATGAACTGTTTGGTCCGGACGATCTTTATATTGACAAAGATGGAATCGAACGTAGCTGGAGCGCTGATCAGACGCGCGGATTGACTCAAGGGAGGAACCATGAAAATGTGACAACAGGCAGTGGTAACGACAAGGTAATTACCGGGTCAGGAAATGATAAGGTTGAGACCAATGCAGGTGACGACAACGTTAATGTAAAAGAGGGGGATAATCGTGTTGATACCGGCTCTGGAAATGATATCGTCAGGGATGGTAGTGGTGACAGTTTTATTCGAACCGGTAAAGGGGCTGACTTCGTTGAAGATCTTGGCGGGAATGATCGTATCGATCTCGGAAAGGGAATTGACGAACTCGTATATCCAACACGAAACATCGGTCGGGATCTGCTGTTTGATTCCGGTCGATCAGGTACGATTCGTCTTCAGGCAGTCGAACGAAATGAAATCTCGTTACTCAAACAGGGAGACGATCTGACCATTTCAGTTGCCGATACGGGGGGACTGCTGAACGACCAGATTCGCATTGTGGACTTTTTCCGAAACCATGAGACAGATTGGACTGTCGTTACGCAGGATGGCACACCTCTCGATCTCCGCAGGGAAACCGGCCAGATCCGTTATGAACATGCGGCAGAACTGGCCTTGAGAACTTATAGTGACATTTCAACCTACAAAGACTCTCTCCCGGCTGACCTGGCGCATTATAAAACGATTAAAGATCCTATTTCCGGTCTGCATGCCGAGGTCTTTGTCCATCAATCAGAAGTGGGGCAGGCTCCCACTCAGATTTACGTCTCTATTCAAGGGACATTTTTTCTGGATGTACGCGACCTGGTCGCGGACCTTACTGCAGGTCGCTATCAGGCTACTGCCTTGATCAATGCGCTGGATGCGGAGTTCACTCCTGAGCAACTGAAATCCATAACGTTTTTCGGGCAATCATTGGGGGGGCCGGTAGGACAATGGGCTGGCGTTCATTACGCCGCACACAATGTGCCATTTGTCAACGTGATCACCCTCAATTCGCCCGAAATCTCAGGCCTGATAGAGACCGTGATCCGCGATAAAAATCCCGGGTTCAGTCCGGGTTTCGAGAATCTTTCTACCACACATATCGTCGACTTAAATGATTATATATCTAAAATAGGCTGGTGGTCAGGTGACGGGCTGGGGACATCAACGTGGGTCACCTGGGAACATCCCGAGCACAGGCCCGGCGGGATTCCTGTGATCAGCGATCTGTTACAGACGCATACTCCCCCGATCACCGATTTCACGGAAGGTGAAGTTGAATTCACCGTACTCACACCTGAAGCCGTGCAGAAGCATCTGAGGTTCGAATCGGTTGAAGATACGACGCATGGCTTGATCCGGGTGAATGAGTTGACCAGTGCGACTCTGTCTTTCTTCGAAATTCTGTTCCCGGATCAGACTCTGGATTTTGAGAGTATTCAGACACAGAATGAAACATGGGACAGTGATTATGTCGATCGGTTATCTCCAGAGAATCTGACGTTAGCGACGTATTCACGCAAATTTGATTTTGGTACGACTCAAAGTAACCTCGCTCAAGGTTATGAGCGGGTGACTGACCAGACTTTGTATGTTCCAGGACAGGCACTGTATGGCTGGGAACAGATCACCGACGACATGAATGCCGTCGATCGTGGCCGGGCAACTTCTGAAAATCGTGATTTTGTTGCCACGCAGGGCAATACCTTTATCGTAGATCTCAGTGGTAGCGGGATCGACTTGTCTCAACCGCGGACTTATAACGTCTCATTCACGACTGGAGACCGTGATCAGCTGCGTGAATCGATGGTCTACTATGTCAATGGATTTCATTACGAAACCATCGTAACCATGCCCGGGCAGTTCCTGACACATGGGATGCAGCTGACCACATCCGACAGCAAGTTGACGTTCACGATCAAGGACCGTGGTGGAAACAGTGCCAAAGCCATCATCAATTCACTGTCGATTGAGTTGGTTGCTTTTGGCAGCCCCGCACCGGAAACAACTGTCATTCGAGACGATCCTTCAGTCGTGGTACTGACACATGGATATACAATACCGAGTGGTGTTGCAGCTATTGCTGACGTCATCAAGGAGACTGTCAAGGAAACGATTGCGGCTGCAAAGGATGTCTACGCTGTAGCCAGTGCTTTCAAAAGAGGAGGGAAAGTATTAGCCATACTGAAGGCGACGGAGATTACACTCAGGCGGGTCAAAGAGGCGTTGGAAAAGGATGATGACAGTGTCCGCGCGAATTCGCGCGTCCACGATTGGGTATTTGATGCAGCAGAGTCATTTGCGACAATGAGTCAGCGATTCCGCTTGGGGAAACTCGATGCCAATGTCATCCCGGTTGAATTCGACAAAGTCCTTGATGCAATCAATGCGGGGAAATCAGGCGAACAGCTTTTGAAATACTGGAAGGGCAGCAGAGATTTCCTCGCGCTCGACTGGACAGATGAGTCGAGCGATGGATCAGGAATCTTTGAGATCAATGATTTTGATGAAATTGCGCATCGTAACGCGGTGGAGACAGGAGCATTCATCTATCACAAGCTGTTACAGGCCTGGATTGATAAGCTGCAGGGAGATGACCCGGAACTCAAGCTCGACGTACTCCTGGTCAGTCACAGTTATGGTTACAATGTGAATCGCAAGCTTGCTGAACGGTTGAGTTACCACAAGATTGCGGATGATATTGACTACCTGAAGGTAGTCGCCTTGGATCCGGTGTCCATGAAACCGGATGAATTAGTAGGAGCCAAACGCGAATCAGATCGCTTGAACTGGTATCATCCTGAACTGACTCCTGAAGTAGACGCCGTAACAAATTACTACCAGACCAAGGGGGTTTTCCATACCAAATTTACCAGTGTTGCACTGGCCGGCGGCCAGATTGGGGCTGCGATCCATGAACTGGCAGGCAGGATTGAAGATCAGATCGTTTTCGGCCGGCCCCTCGATGGTCGCGAAGGTGGAGGTAGTGCAGGGTTCTATAACCGTCAGGCGCGTATTTTCGATCTTGATAGTCTAGATGAAATTTTGCGTTTCCGTCACTGGGATCCTAACGAAGTTGAATTATCTTCGGCTGAATTGACTGATATTGAATTCAGCCGCGATGGTTCATTGGTAGCAGCTTCCGGCAAGGATGGAATTGTTACCGTCAGGTATGTAGACGATGTTTCTGCAGAAGACTGGGATCAGCCGGGAAATCCTCCTGTTGCGGGGGACGTAAAATTTGTTGTTTGGGGACAGGAAGCGATTGTACGTTCTCTGGCCTTTGTTGAGATGGAAGTTGATGGAGAATGGAAAGAATTTCTGCTGACAATCAGTGCGGCGCGCAACTCAGAGAATACGGATATCGATAAAAATAAGGTCCTGTTGACTGATGTTGAAACAGGCCTGCCGGTCTGGCAGGGAAGAGATATTCAGGGGACTCAGGTCGAAGCCAGCCCGAGTGGAAAAACGATAGTTTCCACGGATGCCAACGGGAACGCAAAAATCTGGATCCGGGATGACGAATCTCTGACTTTTGAAAAGCACGGTGATATCGTAGAAGCACACCCGGGACAGGGGGGGGCCTACATTACTGACGTCTATGTGATTAACGATAAGTATTTTGTCACGGCTGGAGGCCCCACTAAAAGAGTCAAGCTGTTCGAGATTACCGATGATGGTGCAAAGCAGGTCGATGTGGTTCCGTTTGACAATCCTGGTGAAGGGAAAGTGCGTAACCTGGATTATGATCCCTATAATGGGATCCTGGCAGTAGCCGCCGGTCAACAGCTCTCCTTATGGAAACTCGACCGGGAGCTCGGGAAACTGGTATCGCTTTCGGCAGAAGCGAGTTCATCACATGAAAAGTTCGTCATTGCCGATCACGTTGGAGCGATTCAAGGGATAGCATTCAGCAAACCAGATTTCCTGCTCGATGAGCAGGGGGGGTATCACGGAGACAGAGTCATCACACTGGATGGGCAGGAATACGAAATCGAGCGGCATCCCGAAGGAGATATTGATGTTGAAAAACTATCAGCGTTACTGGCGGCTCACGGAAAAAACAGTTTGACCGGGCTGCAACTGGTTACTGGAGGTGAAGATCGCACGGTATTTCGTTATGCACTGGATAGGCTGGACATCGGCAGCGTTCAGGAAGAGACTGTCATTTCAGGAGCAATGCTTCCCATTCGGGAAATTGCACTCAGCCCTGACGGTTCACGAGTGGCGATTGTGGGACAGGACAATACGGATTCCGATTACGGTGGTCCGGTCAAGGATATTGATGTCACCAGTATGATCGATAAAAGACTGGGCTTCAGTCTGTCAGAGCTGTTCATTGGCGGATTACGTGAGCACAACGAGGTGCCGAAGTACTATCTGGAGGATGTACTGAGTACAGAAGGTGAATCCTACTTCTGGCAGCGAAATAATGAAGCAGCCAGCCGCCCCGGGGACCTTCCTAAGGATCGCAATCTGGCATTGCCGCCCAATAAACGTGATAACAAACCTGATGTGGATGTGGCTCCGATTGAACTCTATGTCCGTCCGGGAAAAGAGGTCGTTATCAAACCTCTGCAGTATCTGCTTGAAGTTGACCGGACAGATTATACCTCCACCAATACCATCGATGATGTCACCGTAGTGTATGATAAGGATGATAATGCAGTAGGTGAGATTCGAAATAAGAAGAGTGGTGGAAAAACCCTGCCCAATGTGTTTATTTTCCAGGCATACGACGAAACCGACGGTCTTGATTTTTCAGATCCCGCTCGCCGCGAATATGTGGGGCTGTTTAACTGGGACTATGCAGGTCTCTTCAATTCAGAAGGAGAGCAAAGAACCGGATCAGCCGTGATCAAGTTCCGGATTATCAATCATCAACCAATTGCTTACACTGACGTAATCGAACTGCACCCCGGACGGAGTGTGACAGATTTTCGGCCGCGGAAGAACGATTACGATTTTGATAACGATGATTTTGGCCTGATTCCTTTTCCAGCTGAAAAACAGGATCTCATTTACGTGTTGGAATCCGGTCAGCAGTATACGGTGGGGACGGTACGGAGAACGCCGGGCAATCCAGCAGGGTCAGGAATCGATATTGATGTAACCATCTCGCACGAAGATCTGGAAGATCTGTTGATTCTTGTGGGGCAGGATTCCATTACTGTAGAGATTTCCTACCAGGTACAGGAAAAGAAATATAAAGCAATTTCGGAAGGAACCATCAAGGTTCAACTGCAACTGCAAAGTGGTCCTACGGACGTTTATAAGAGCGAACTTGGTGCTGACCAGGTTCGAATCAATTGGCAACCTGTTTCCTGGAATGCGGATAAATATGTGATTCAGCAATATGATTCACAACTGATGGACTGGGTTAAGTACGCCGAGGTGCAGGGCAAAAATGCCGATTCAAAGCTTGTTGCGCTGGACCCGGATGTCGATGAATACTGGTTCCGTGTTGTGGCTGTCAATGAATATCGCCGCCATGCCAGTTATGAAGGAGATGGTCCTGGTGGGCTTCAAGTTGTACCTCCAGAGTATGTCAGCCCCAGTCATGTTGTGATGGAAGTACAGGCTCCAGGAAAAGTGGAAGTCGCCTGGGACAAGGTCTTCTGGAACGCCGGTAAATATCTCATTGATCTGTATGAGGTTGTAGAGAATGAAAATGGTGAGTTGATTACGGTTCCCGGTGATCAACAGTATGAATTCAATCCGGAATTCAATAAGCATAAGGAAGTGGACGCTGGAGAGTCGGCATCGGTGGTCTTTAAAAATCTTACGCCTGCACGAACTTACTTTGCGAAAGTAACAGCCAAACGTGGTGATCTCGAATTCAGCAAGTACGCAGATTATCCTGTAACCACCAGTAACAAGGAGATTCCAGGCGGAATCAATATCGTGAACCTCGGTCCCAGGAAGGTCAAGGTTTCATGGGCTACCGTCGGATATGCTGAAAAGTATCGCGTTGTTGCGATGGATCCGATGCAGCCACTGGATGCGAATCGAATTGTTGAAGTCACTGGTGCCGGATCCGGAAATGCGCATTCGGCTGTTCTGAGCGGGCTTTCTCCAGATACATCTTACGTGGTGATTGTAGAGGCCAAAGACAACAAGAGCGGTGATTGGGTTTCAGTGGCTTCATTGGATTATCCTCCTGTCGTCATTACCAATGAAGATGCACAGGGGACCGGCAGTCCTGTAGAAGTTGACGGAGTCGGTACAACCGAATTTATACTCCTTCAGGATTTTGATTCAACGTTACGGCTTCCATCTACAGAGGGACTATTTGTCGAAACTCAATTTTCGATTGTCAATTTGAGCAATCATGAGTTCACAGTTGAATCAGCCGATGGGAGAAACATTAACTTTCTGGGAGAAGAAAGTAACAGTCATACCTTTACCCCGGCAATCGCTGCCCGCGCGATCGACTCTGAAGACAGGGCGGGAGGGGGCATCATCGTATACCATTTCGTCACAATTGATCCCCTGGATAACGGAACCGTAATCTGGAAAATTGAGTCCGGCGACAATACCAGTAAGGCACGTTTGATTCAGACTCCGGAATTTCATGCCATCGAAGAGGGCTCGTTTGAAGTAGACTCGGTACAGTCATTTCCCAAGCGACCTGTGATTGTGTGGAATACACCTTTCTGGCAGGTAGATCGACATAAGCTTCAGGTGTTTGAAGTTGTACTCGATGGGGAAGATCAGCCGGTTCGCGATGCCAACGGTAATTACCTGCTGGGACGGGAAATTGAAGACCAGCGAGTCAATAAGCAGGTCGACTCCAGTTCTCCTGTTGAAAGGTCACATCAGTTTAAAGGCCTGTCTGCTGGTACGTCTTATGTGGTCAGAATTACGACCTTTGGAGAGAGAACTGTCAGCGAAGAGTTTCTCATGGAAACGACTTCACAGCAATCACCAACGAATGTTCTTTACAGAGATCTCACCCTTAACGGATTCACTGCGACCTGGACCGAGGTGAAATGGAACGTGCAGCAGTATCGTGTCAGTTTTGCGGAGGTGGGGGCCAATGGAGAAGTTGATGAATCAACGCGTGAATATCGATATGTCAATAATGACAAGAGCTCGAAAGTCATTGATGGACTGAAGTCGGGTGTTATGTATCAGTTTACAGTCGAGGCCCGTACTGCCGATCCTGATGCAGAAACGGAATGGATTGCCAATACTTCCGAGAACATCACGACGGTTACGATTCTGTCTGCGGACAAATTATCAATTTCGGGACTGAAACTGGAAGCGGCTCATAACCGCCAGCTCGATTTAAGTTGGACCGCACTGGGCTTTACCCCTGAATCGCTCTATTTCGAGTACGCTCCGCCAGGTTCCGGTAACTGGGTGGCTGTCCCGGGAGGGACTGTCAATAATGTCTCAACGACCACTAAAACGCTGGAGGGCCTGGGACTCAATACCTCTTATGACATTCAACTGGTGGCGACTGTGACCGATTCTGCCGGGACAACGCACCACATTCGCAGTAATCAAATTACCGAATCAACAGAATGGAGTATTATCGATTTGGACCGTATTACGGAAACGGAAGTCCGCGTTCAATTTCCCAGGGTCGCAACGTCTACTAAATATGACATTTTTGTGTACCTTGCCGGAGATGATACTCCGTATCAGAGTAAAACGGGACTTGATGATGGCCCGGCCGATCCCCGGTTTACGAATGTGGAATTATTGAAGCCCGATACCGCTTATGAAATTGAGGTTGTGGCCAGAGACGGCAGTACTGTGCTGGGGACCACGCAACGCAAAGGATTCTCAACCACGCCGATGTCTGTTGTGACGGGACTGACAACAGCGAATCCAACGGAGTATTCCGTAGACGTCTCCTGGGATCCGTTGAACTGGACCCCGGACAATCAGTATCTTGAGGTGAAACGTTCCGACAGTGATGACTGGACGGCTATTTCACGGATCAGTATTGGTAAGAGCCAGACCAGTATTACTGTGACGAACCTGGATAACAATGTTTCTTACGATTTCCGGCATGTCGTGGCAGTCAACACAAAGACTGGTGAAGAGACTCGGAATAGCTCTGTAGAGTCAGAGACTACCGGACATGCAGTATTGAATCTGACAAACGTCACTGTGACAGGCAAGCGTCGCATGTTTGTGGAGTGGCAAGAGATCACCTATCCTGCCTCGCGTCTGGAAATTCAGGTGTTACAGGTCGATGAAAACGATAATCCCATCAATGGTGAAGACTGGCACAAAGCGTCCTCGGGAGGCACGATTACAGATGTGTCCCGAACTTCAAAAGAAATCTCGGAACTAGTGCCTGGCGCCCATTATCGTGTTCGCGTCGTTGCGTTTTCAGATACATTCCAGAATCCCGTTATCAGCAACGAACTCAGCAGGACAACCGAAGCTTTCCCTGTAATAACGGGTCTGGATGTATCGAATCGCAAAATTGACGGTGCGACTGTCGAATGGACACGACTGGAAACGCTGGACAATGATGCTCATGTAACAAAGAACGTGATTGAAGTTTATCTGAACGGTTCCCTGGTCTCAGATTCTGATGAAGCCGGGGCCGGCAGCGGTGCAAAACAATCTCTGAAGATCAGCGGGCTGGCTTCCGCAACTCAGTACGAATTCAAGGTTGTTTCCTACAACGGTGATATCAAACTGTCAGAATCCGCACTCTATGAGTTCACTACGTTATTTAATGGTGTGTCCGTTGATGAAGAATCACCTTACTCTGCTCAAGCGAACTGGCCTCAGTTTGCTGGCTCATCCGCCACGGATTATCGGATCAGGGTGCTGGAGCCAGGAACAGATAATGTCATTTCTGAAAAAACGGTAAATATCGGTTCCGGTTTCAGAAAATCAACTATAGATGGTTTAACACCAGACACTCCCTATGAAATGCTGGTTGAAGTGCTGAAGAATCAGACTGTCTTATCCTTCTCGAATCGTGCCGCATTCCGGACCACTCCTGCAGGTTTATCGGGCGTCAACGTGTCCGAAGTTCGTCGATTCTCAATGGATATCGGGTGGAACAGTGTCTCGGAATGGGCCAACTGGACCAAAGTCCAATGGCGCAAGGCCGGAACCTCTTCCTGGAACGGATCCGGCAGTCTTTCCGGGACACGAACCGCTTATTCAATTACCGGTTTACAGAATAATACACAGTATGAAATCAAAGTCTCGGCTGGTGGAAATGGACTCAATTACGAAGTTTCGTTGACAAAAACGACACCTGATTTTGTGAAGCCGTCTGCACCAGGATTTACGGACGTGCAAACGCGACAGCTTACGATAAACTGGACACACAATGATCCGGCAGGGGCTCCTGACAGCTATGCCATTTTGAGAAACGGGCAGAAGATTGCCGAGGTGGGCAGCAATGTGCGATCATATACGGACACTGGCTTGACATCCGGCACCAGTTATACATATATGATTCGCGCCAAGTATGCGTTAAAGAATATCGATGGAACATCGGCAACCCGTTCGACATTAGCTGTTAATCATGTTGCGGCGACGATTACGGGAATTTCAAATGTAAGATCGAAAAAAGTGGATATTTCCTGGAGCTTTGCCGGTGATATCAGCGAGGTGGAAAAATTCACAATCCATCGTAACAACAGCTCTAAAGATCAACTTAGTCTGACAAATCCGGCGAACTATCCAGGACAGACTTCATTTAAGAAAGAAATTGACCGGAATGCGGACGCGCGATGGTGGATTTTCGTACGAGTTCGCTTTAAGGATGGCACAATTGTTGACAGTGTCTTGATTCAGCTGCCATGATTGATTTGATGGCAGTCAATGGGAGACCGGCGCCGAATCGGAGTTGACTCTTGAGTTTTTATGTTACAGAAACTCGGTTTATATCAGTATGTACCCAGGGTTTGTAAGGTGCCAAAACAAACAGAGGATGAGACCATAAGCAACTACGATTTCATCATCGTTTTCACCAGGGGGAAGCGGTGTCTGGGTAGGCGCTTTACCTGCCTCCAGCTTGGCCCAGTATCCTCGTGGTGGCCGGGGGGGCTGATGACGCTTGCAGAGTTTGGCCAGACCGACATCAGTGCTGTTTGTCACGACATTCCCTACAAATTCGCGCGAGTTCTCGACACTCTCATACCACCATATCACGAAGATCTCTTCCCTCGGGCACTTTGATTTGCCAGAATATATGTATGTCCAGAATCAAACTCAGATAACCCACTGCTGAACTAAGCAGACAGGTTCTGCCCGGCTAAAAAGAAATGAGCTGTCCATTTCTGGACAGCTCTTTGTCTATGGAGGCGGCGGGTGTCGCTCCTGAGGGAGATTTTCAAGCTGGAATTGATTTCGGCATGTTCCCTTGAATTCGACACTTGGGTTGATGCGGCTGGCGGGACAATTGCTTTGGGGATTTGCTGAATCGGCCCCAGTCGGACAACGAATCGGACATGTTTTCGGACGATTGATGTTTCTCAGCATTTTCTTGCTAAAAGGATCAGACAAGTCCCAGAGCAAGGAACTTTGTCTGTGCTTCCGGGGGCTATTTAAAGCCAGATTCTCCGTAGAAAGGAGATACGCGGCAGGCGATGGCCTGCTTTTCGTTTAAGAAACATCAGTCTATTTGCAGGAGAGAGAACCGGCTCGTAAACACGGTGACTTTCGAAAGAAACTGAAGAGTGAAAGTCCGCACCGGGCTTGGAGAAGCTCAGTTCTCTGGCAGCACGATCTTTTTCCATATCCCCTCAGTGGAGTACTCAAACGCCTGTTCCTCATCCAGTGAGACGAGATGCATCCAGTTGCTGCTTAGTAGATTCATTATATTTTGATGTTTGGAAATAATTTTTTCGATCAGGTATCTGGGAGCTGCAATTACTACATGTAACCGTATTGGTTTGTGGTCGAATTTTGATCCTGTCTGCAGTGATTGCCAAGGCGAGTCTGTCGTTATCGCGCCGTCCGTACCAGATAGAATTCCTATGTCAACCAGAACGTTCTGTAAGCTTTTCAAGCTGCTCTCAGACTGATGATTATCGACTGCGGATGCGTAAGATTGCATGTTCTTGCAGTGGGCGAAAATCATCGGGGCTGTCATGATCTTCTCAAGCACGATCCCTTCTGGATCGTGACTGTGGTCATATCTGCACAATAACGTATTGGCTTCAAGATCATTTTCCCGGATGTATTGTTGTGAGGCAATGACGAAGGCCGCTTTCCCTGCCAGTTCCCACTCCGGACCTGCTTTTGACCATTCACCAGCTGCTGGCGAAAACTCAATCATTGTGGGAGAATTCGATACAGGCATTCGCTCGGTGCGATCTGATTCTATCGCTGATGACTTACCTGTCGACTCTGATAAGACTTTCGTATTGTCTGTCTGAGCTGTGAGTCCACGCAGCAGCTGATCGCGAAAAGCAATTTCCGAAGCGCGTAACAGCGTATATCGCAGAATCTCATCAGCTTGCGCAGAGGTTGATGATTTAAATGAAATCGGGTGTTGGCTGGGATATTCACTCCAGTCAATCTCGAATTTCTGAGCTCTTGAAAGTGCTGCATCGTACGCGAGTCTTATCGCCAGTAACCCTGAGAGATCGTCAATCTCTGATTCAATTGCCTGGTATTTGATCCAGGCAGACCAGTTGTGAATCGAAAATGCCTGACACAGCAAGTACGTTTCCCAGAGAACTGGTGGAACTTTCAGGCTTTTCAATGAAGAGATAATCGAGATCTCGGGCGTACGCGGAAGCTGGGAAATGTATCTACGCAAACCGGAAAGTCCACGGAATTCGAGGTTTCGATCATAGACCGCTGCCGATCGCCAGGATTGATATAAAGTCAGCTCCTTCCAGGGGCTCGGCCAGATTGCTTGTCCCTGATCATAATGCATTGCACAATACTTTGAGATTTCGTCATAGATCAATTCTGACCAGTTGAAATTCGTGTTTTCATCCAGCAGCTCAGACAGTGTGCGAACCGGTCTGTTGTGTTGCTGTCTCATTTGGTCAGGAGCACGGTCCAGGTAGTCCACGTTGTCAGCCAGGCTTTGTAATCGTTCGGCTATTTTCTTCGCGGTGGGAATTTGATGCGCACCAACTGGAGTATTCTCGAGTTCCTCGATAGCAGACTGGATCTGTTCAATTCCGAATCGTCCGGAATGAAACTCTTCGGCATAGAATTCCAGAGGCATCAGGGTGTCATAGTCTGAAAAAATTCGTAAATACTTTCGAGCATTCAAGAATGATCGCTCACAGATTCCATGATATGGATTTACGGCTACCTGGTCTTTGATAGACGTGACAGATGAAATCACTCGGGAAACAGTATGAAGTGCTTCGGAAACGTGCTCTATCAGGTGTACCTGTGCAGGAGAGTATCTATTCAGCAATGTGGGCAAAGGAAAATATTTTGATTCAGATTTCTTTTGTGACATTGTGGCACTCTTTCTAGTAGCTTTGATTGATATCTGACTGCAAAAAATGATCTAGCAGGATTATTGGCAGACAAGTATTTCTAAACGTTGTCCGAGCATCACCTCATCAAAAAAAGGATTTGAAGACTGTTTAATCCAAACGGTTGAGTTCGCTTGTTTTCTGGTGTAAACAACGGTCAGAAAACGTAGCGCGTGCCGGTTGAAAACCGTAGCGCTGTCTGTGCAGGATTCGTCCTGATGTGGCTGTTTGGGGACGAATGCGTGGTCTTTTGTTATTTCGTCAGTCGCGGTTGCTTGCTTGAGCTTTTTGTGTGCCGCCGTTTGGCGTCCTGTAACCGGTAACTTTCACCAGTGGTTTCCAGGATATGGCAACGATGGGTGAGCCGGTCGAGTGTGGCCCCCGTCAGCCGTTCGCTGCCCAGGACCTCGGTCCAGTTTTCAAAGGGGAGATTGGTCGTTACGATCAGGCTGAAACGTTCGTAAGCCGTGCTGATCACGTCGAACAGCAACTCGGAGCCGAGTTTACTTGCGGGGACATATCCCAGTTCATCCAGAATCAGCAGATCGAGTTTCGCGAGCTGCTTTTTCAGGCGGGTTAACTCCCGCTGTTCGCGGGCTTCCATTAACTGGGTAATCAGTTCTGTGACCTGGTAAAAGCGGACCCGCTTTCCCTGGCCGCAGGCGGCAATCCCCAGGGCGACTGCCAGGTGCGTCTTGCCGGTGCCGGAATTGCCCACCAGCAGGATATTCTCCCGCTGCTCGATAAACTCACCCCGCATCAGTTCGCTGACCAGCAGTTTGTTGAGGCCGGGCTGGACCTGAAAATCGAACGTTTCCAGGGTCTTATACGTCGGGAACTTCGCGGCCTTCAGACGTCGTTCCGCGGCCCGGCGTTCCCGTTCAATCAGTTCCAGTTCACATAACTGTAACAGGAATCCCAGATGGTCGACATTGTCAGTGGCACAACGGGCGGCGATCTTTTCGCATTCTCTGAGGATGGTGGGCAGCCTCAGGTTCTTGAGATGGTGCTGCAGCAGCACCAGGCTTTTGGTTTGTTTTCTGGTCACGTTTAACCTCCGATTAACAGGGACTGGTAAGCAGAAACATCCGTCTGTGCCACCTGTACCAGCTTCAGGTGGGGACGGCCTTCCAGGCTGAACAGAGTCAGCGGTGACTCCTGCTGGTATTCCAGAATCAGGCGAATGGCAGAAGCGCGGGTCGCATCAATGTCCAGCGCGTATTCCACCGCACGCTTCAGTGCGGATAACGGATGGTGTTCCAGCAGGCGCAGCACCTTGATGAACTCCCGCGTGCCGTCTGACTGCAGTTCGGCTTCCAGCCGACGGCGGAGAATGCCCAGACAGACCGGCAGATCCCAGTCTTCCAGGGGGCGGGCATGATCAAAGCCTCCCGGCTTCCGTTCCAGTAAACTCAGGTAATGAATCGGGTTAAAACGGGTCTGTTCCCGTCCCCAGTCCCGCTGGTGCCGGGCGATTAACGTCTCTTCAAACAACAGCCGCACTTCGGTGATGGTGGCCACGATAGTGATCTGACGATGCGCGTATTTTGTGGGAACCGAGTAACTGTTGGTATCAAAGCGGACCAGCGACAGGGAGTCGGCGTGTGCCTGTCCCAGTCGGCAGGCTTCGAACGTCTGCTGTGGCAGGGGCCGCAGGAATTCCCGTTGTTCTTCCGCCAGCAGGCTCTGTTTGGGGGAAGCCTGTCCCCGCAACTGACGCTGCAGATCGTTCCGGCAGCATTGCACTAACTGCTCGTTCAGAGTCTCCAGGGAAGCAACCCGGGGAACGGGGACCAGGAAGTTGCTGCGGGCATAGTCCAGCAACCGCTCGACATGGCCTTTCTCATTCGGTCGTCGTACCAGACAGAAATGATCGTCAAACAGAAAGTGGCTTTTCAGACGCAGGAACTCGGTCGTTACTTTTCGCTCACGGTTCCCTACCAGACTGGCTACTGCGATTTTCGAGTTGTCATAGCTGATCCGCTGCGGTACACCGCCCAGAAATTCAAAGGCCCGCTTGTGTCCTTCCAGAAAGGCTTCCGTACATTCCCGGGGAAAGGCCTGGATAAAAATCGCGTCCGAATAAGGTAACGTCATCACAAACAGGGCGACTTTGGTCAGTGTTCCGTCCAGCCAGACATCGGCAAAGCCGAAGTCCACCTGGGCTTCGCCCGGGGGATGGCGGAGCGGCAGGAAAACCTCGCGGGACTGGGCTTTCCAGTCACGGATGGCTTCCCGGACGATCGTGATTCCACCGGAATACCCGTGTTCGTCCCGCAGACGTTCGAAGATGCGCTTCCCCGTATGGCGCTGTTTGCGATGCACGCTGCGGTCGTTCTGCAGAATCTCATGAATGATCGGCAGAAACGGCTCCAGCTTGGAAGGCCGGGGCTTAGTCAGCCGGTATCCCGGCGGCTCCGAGTAGGTCAGTATTTTTTGCAGCGTGTCCCAGTGAATACCGTACTCGTCACGAGCAGCACGTTGACTGATTTCTCCGGTCAGAACACGCCGACGGATCTCACCCCATAACTCCATATCTGTAATCACCCTTGCCCCCGCTGTTTCCGGATCAGAACTGACTCATATACTGAGAGTCTGACCCAAAACCAACAGGTGGTCATCTGGGCGCTACGTTTTTATACCGATTTGCCACTACCCGACAGGCGCTACGTTTTCTGGCCGCTGTTTACAACCATTCCGGGAGTCACCGGTCCTGCGACGTTTTCTCTTCTTTTGAGGCACTTTCAGCCCTTCCCGACGCCATAAACGATACACACGCGTGAAACTGGCCTGCCAGCCTTCCCGCTGCAGCAGCCTGGCGATCCGGCGATAGCCGAACCGGGGCCGTGACCTCACCAACTCATACATGCGCTTGACCAGAGACGGCTCATCACTGCGAGGACACAACTGGTAACGCTGAGTGGAACGGGGCTGATCAAGAACCACACAGGCTCTCCGCTCAGAAACACGGAACTCACTCTGGATCGCTTTAACGGCGGCTCGTTTTCGGGAAGGGCTTACCAGTTTCCCTCCGAGATATTTTTCAGCATCTTGTTGTCCAGAGACAGATCGGCGACCAGTTCTTTTAGTCGCTTGTTCTCGTCTTCCAGTTGTTTGAGACGCTTGGCTTCTTCCGATTTCATGCCGCCGTATTGATTCCGCCAGCGCAGGTAAGTCGATTCACTGACTTCCAGGGTCTGCAGCATGGATGCCAGATCTTTACCGGCATTCAGCATCGCATCCGCATCACGCAACTTGCGGACAATCTGCTCGGGGTTGTGACGTTTTCTTCGCTTGTTCATCAAAAGTTCTCCTCGCCAAAAGGACGCTAAGAACCTTCATAACATTTGGATCAGTTTTTGAAAAGCAGACCAAACTCAACATGCCTGAACTGCATGTGGTGGGGCGGCGGAAGTGCTTTCGGTTTCCTCCTGTCCGCCTATCGATCCGGGTGATGGGCCGGTCGTGCTTTCGACGTTTAAGAACGTCGCGAAGAATGTGCTTAACATCTACGTGGAAGGGGAGACCGAGCCAATCGGCGTGACTGCCGGTCATCCGATCTGGAGCGAAGACTGCCAGGCGTTCGTGCACTCAGAAAAACTGCAGCCCGGCGAACGACTGCGTTCGGCGCTCGGTAAGACAGTCCGCATCACCTCGATCGAAATCCGCGCCGACCCCGAGCCGGTTTGCAATCTGGAAATCGCTGGCGAATACGTCTACAGCATTACCGATACCGGCCTGCTGGTCCATAATACGGGGCCATGTGATGAAACAGTTGAACTCTTCTCGTATACTGATAAATTGGAGATTAAAAAAAGTGATTTTACAATTTCTACCGGTCGTGTTTACCTCACAAAATATAGGCCCGTTGAGTGGCTGACAGAAAAAGGTTTTAAAGCATCTCTGAGGCGATTTAGACGTATTGGAAAACCGAAGCTACTTTCCGATAATTACACTTATTTTACGACAGGACCGATCATTCCATCTGAATGGGGTTTAAAACCAATAATTCCTCGTACTGCGAACTTTGGGAAACGTCTTGGATGACAGTATCATACCTCGCTCGGAACTAGCGGTTTTAAATTAAAAGGATACAGTAATATTCTTGTCAATGAACCGATCAAATCATCGAACTGGAAGCTCATTAAAGGTACTGGGGGGCTTTGGGACTCCTCTGCCGATGTGTTGTCTCTGGCAGGAATTACTGCATGGGGCTCTGCAGGCTATCAACTTATTGGAAGTGAATGATGATTGACTTAGAGGAAAAGTATGAGCGATTCGACGACTACGGGTTGGTTGTTCTACTGACAATAGCTATCACCATAATTGGGTGTTTTATTAAATATGTATGCGAGGATCTGACTACTGTCATATATTTTGTGAGAATTGGATACTATGCTCTATTGGGCCTGAATGTACTTTTTGGACTTTTATTATGTTACTGTGAAGAGGCACCTGGTGATGGGCTTGAAAAACGGAGCAAATTAGAAAACAGTATCGCAACCTTTATTTTCATCGGAGCGAATGTTGCAGGAGCAGTATGTTTTGAACTGATAACTCCGGGATGAATATGGACAAGATAAATTACCATTCTTTTTTTCAGCATTTTTAAATTCTTTTGATAAAATAAGTAGATCGGATTTATGTCCGACTTAGTTCGAGAACTGGCCATCTTCAGCTGTCTGCTCTTCACCAGTTTCTGTTTCTGGAAAATAGAGAAAGGTTGATTGCTGGTTCCGACAATCAGAGACTGCTCTCAGCAGAGGCGCGGCAGTACATCCTCCCTGACCACTTACACGTGTGGTGAAGGCGCCGATTCAACCGGGGCTAACGCACTGCGGCTAATTTGGCTTTTCTGTTGTTGAAGTCCTGAAAACAAGAGTAACAGCACACCCTCGGCCATGGTGAATACTTACATAACTAACGCTGTCGACCTCATAATCACGCTGAAAACTATTAAATAAACGCTACCTGGGATCTCCCGTGTGAATCCGGGTTTCTGCCTCTGGAAACAGTCTCTGTTCAGGTTAACGATTTTCATCTACGGCGTTGCGTTGCTTTTTCATAAAATGGTGTGTCTGGATGTAGTCGGTGAGTGGTAGATCCCATTGGAGAAATGTGGTTCCTGCGAGAGTCTGAGCTGCAGGCAACTTCACCCCTGCGGTATGAGAGGGTTGGTTTCCCGAAGCTGGATCGATCTGTTTCTCTGTCCGTTTCCGGCTCGCTGTGCTCGGACCGAGTTGCATTCGGGCGGCCCCTTTTTTCTGGTTGGGCATTCGAAGATTGATTATGCTGGTTTTGTATTTTGTGAAACGGCGCGCGGAGGTCAAGCAGAATTTGTGCTCTAAGTTAGCAGTGAGTGCACCTGAGTTTCAGGTGACTTGCATATCAGTTGTCCTGAGTTTGCTCCGAAATGATTTGAAAATGTACGAGACATTGGGAACCGGTGCTTTCTGTTCCGGTGAAAACCTGGAAAAATCGACGTTGATTCAGGTGCTGCTGGGGCACTTGTTCGCTGTGTTCCAGTGCGCGCATCATCCGCCTCGCGCGCGAAGCACATTTGCACAAAAATACGATTTGGCAAGAACGATTCAAGTTCAATTTATTCAGTTTTTGAGACAGAAGTGAGCTGAACAGCGGGAAGGGGAGATCGCTGCAGAATGGAGAGGAGGGAGACAGGGAGGCAAATAAAAACCGGCCGCTCACAAAAGTGTCAGCAGCCGGTCTAGTGGAGGCGGCGGGAATTGAACCCGCGTCCTGTGAACCCTCAGCTAAAGCCTCTACGTGCATAGTTTATCGTTTGAGTCTCGTTTCTGCGGGCACGACAAACAGAGCCTTTCGGAAACCAGTCCACCACGGATCTCGCATCAGACGGAGCGGACATTGATCTGATGCCAGCCTGATTTTGTGACCAGCCTTCGGACTCCTCAGACAGGGATTCCTAAGCCGGGGTTGCTATATTAAGCAGCCATTGAAAATTGCTTGTTTGCAATTATGTTGTGATCAGCTTTTTACGTGGCCAACTGATCAACCACGGCACGCCACCTTAACATACGGCGAACCAGTCGAATCCGATCGCCCCCCGTATTCAGGAGTACGTAATAAATACGTCAAATCCTGCCGGAAAGATGAATCATTTTTGAAAAATCTTTCCGATCTACTCTCATTATTATCAGCAAGCAGGTAAGAGTCAATTTAGTATCTTTCCCGAAATCGCTGATATTACATAATTTAGTGAAATCCTGCCTCGCATGTCGCACTGAATCGAACCATCTTGCAGGAATGACCAGTGTCAGAACCAGGGCTCAAGTGTCCCTGTCGCGGGCCAGAATCGGTCTACTGTTTCTACTGCATTTGGCGTAGAATATGTGTTGCCTCCAGAGTCTCTTATGGAGGAGAACTTAGTACTGATCCACTTGTTTAAGACAGGAAGTTCATCTGACAATGCCGTTTTCCAAAACCGTAACAGGGAATCGTCGACCGTTGAGTCTGCTTTGGGGAGTTCTGAGTTGCCTGGTGCTGCTGACTGGCATAGTGCAGGCTGAGTCGAAGCCCACCACTCCTGCGTTTGTAGACATTCCGGAGCAGGGGCAGGTTCGCTTTGAAACGACCAGTAAAGAGGATCAGGTGCCGAAACGGTTTCATCTGGATCCGCATACATTTCCCTTCCGTTGTCAGTTCAAACGGATGAGCGGGCCGGTCAAGGTCTATGATGTGACGTTCCCGTCGCCGGTGGAAACGGATGTCAAAGAGAACAATACCGTCTATGGTCATTACTATCAGCCGGAAGGCACGGGGCCGTTTCCGGGCTGTGTCTGTCTGCATATTCTGGGAGGGGGTTTTGAGCTGTCCGAAATGTCAGCCAATGCGCTGGCCCGGCAGGGAATCGCGGCACTGACCATCAAGATGCCCTATTATGCCCAGCGTCGGGGGACCGGCGAATTCAGTCGGCGACGGATGATCTCGTTTGTTCCAGAGCATACAGCGGCCGGGATGACGCAGGCGGTGCTGGATATCCGTCGGGCGGCTGCCTGGCTGGCCAGCCGGGAAGAAGTTGACGCCGATCGCCTGGGCGTGACCGGGATCAGTCTGGGAGGGATCATGTCGGCTTTATCGTCTGAGGCCGAGCCCCGCTTTTCGAAAGTGGCGATCTATCTCGGGGGAGGGAATCTGGCGCTGGGTATCTGGGAGAATCCCCACCCCCACGCGAAATTCTTTCGCAAACAGTGGCTGGAACATGGAGGGACTTATGAGTCGTTTGTGAAGATCATGTCGCCCGTCGATCCGCATACGTATGGGCATCTGCTGAAAGACCGGGACGTTTTAATGGTCGCGGCCAAACACGATGAGATTCTGCCTCCGGAAAGCGCGGTGGCACTCTGGGAATCGATCGGCAAGCAGCCCGAACTGGTCTGGCTGGATGCAGGACACATTTCTGCCGCCATGTATATCTTCGGCGAAACGCAGCGTCTGACGACCTTTTTCTCGAACTGGGACAGGAAATAAGATCGGTTTCTCTGTCTGCAGTTTGCTACAGCAAAACGGGGATTCGGTCTTAGTTTCTGAGCACTTTTCGCAGCATGTGGATCGCGATGAGAAGCAGGCCCGCGTTGCCGATCCAGAGCGACCAGCTGGGTTCAATTTTGCCCAGTTTTGACAGATTGAGCATCAACAACACGATCGGATAATAGAACAACAGAATGGGCATGAAGACCAGGAAGAAACTGGTAAGAAACTGCCGACGTGCCTGGGCGATAGAAAACGGACATCCAACCAGCACGAAAAAGAAACAGCTGCAGCTTAAAGCAAACCGACTGGAGAGAGCGGTTCTGAGTTTGTTTTGGCGATCCTCCTGAAAATGGTTCTGCGGCAGATTCGAGTTGACTTCCGGCGATTTAAAGTGTTCGAAGTCTCCCAGTGCCAGCAGCATGGCCACTTCAATGTCGCGCTGAAATTCGAAATCATTCTTCTTCGCCTGCAGTTCCACCAGTTCTGCTTTGATCGAGCGGACACTCATGTGGCGGGCTTTGGGAGTGGGGGTCTGGCTGGGCAGGGGGAAGGGAAAGATATCCTTTTCCACATAGAACCGGGGCTTGCCGGGAAAGTCAATATGCCCTTTCGACAGATGCAGGATGACCTGTTGATGGGGCAGATCAAATTCCAGCGTGGCTTCTTCAGCCTGCAGATGCACCGGCTTCTTCCCGGGAGGCGAGTAGCGGAAGGTTGGTACGAGCAGAGTTTTATCCCGCACCCCCATGACGGTAATAGAGATGCCACTGTTCGGATCATGGATCTGATTCTGTGAACGCAGCTTTTCCAGGAAAATCGTTTCGAGTTCAGTGGCAATCGTGGTTTCGATATTTTTCTCTGCCCAGGGAATAATCTGATCGCTGAGCAGCAGCGAGCCCAAGCTCAAAAAACCACCCAGAATAAAAGAAGGCCAGAGGAGTGAGAGCACATTAATCCCGGCTGCTTTGGCAGCGGTGATTTCCTGGTCACCAGAAATACGACCATAGACCACACAAACCGTCAGCAGGAGTGTGGCAGGGATGGTAAAGGGTAACATGCTGGGCACGATGAATGGCAGGATTTTCAACACCAGGGTTGCGCCCAGTCCCTGTTTGGAGGCTTGCTGGAAGGCACCAACGAAGACCAACAGGACGGTTAAAACCGTGATCATCAATGTAAAAACGCGCAACAACTCAAAAAGAATATAGCGCTGTAACAATCGCATGACTGGTGAATCAGGTCTTGGACAAAAGAGAAGGGGAGTTAATTCAGGTTGGCTGTGATTACTTGTCGCTCACATCGCTGTAACAAACATACTGGCCAGAGTTTTGACCGAAGCTGTATAAGTCAAAATACCGGATTGAGTCAATATCAGACCCCAGGGGGTGTAGACGCATGAATACATTTTGAGGCGAATTGAGCCGGCTCTGATCAAGATGGTTCTAGCGAGCATAACTCTATCTGCTGAATCAGATATCGGCAGAATTGATACAATCGCGACATTTATTTCCCTGTGGAGACATACTTCATATGTAAACTGGATAAATTGAGCATTTTTTCAGCAGAGTCGATTGTTCAACCTATTAATTGTGAAGAGTTCCCTTTTAGAAACATCCGTCCTGTGAGACAGAGTGTTTCTGGGTGAGGAACCAGAACAAAAGAGAATCAAAACTAACTTTTAATTATGGAACAGAGCTATGTTAGACGCTTTAGAAAATGCCCCTGTTCGCTCCGAGTTTTGTGATGATGAAGATTTTCGAGAGCTGATCGAGATGTTTATTGATGGCATCGCTGAAAAACAGCAGGTCCTCAATCAGGCCAGCGTAACCGATCAGAGAGAGGAACTTCAGGTCCTGGCGCATCAGCTGAAAGGTTCTGGTGCCGGTTACGGATTTGAAGAACTTTCCCAGGTTGCTGCCGAACTGGAAGAGGCTTGTAAGACGGGAGATCTGGTCAAAATCGTACAGCAGAAAGAGTTGTTGTCGCATTATTTAGGCCGAATCGTCCTCTAGAACCCGGCTTACGGTTCCAGTCGTTCGACAATTTTTGAGAGCGCTACGATGCGTGTGATCAGCGTTTTGGCTTTTTGTACGCCGGGCTGACCCATTCCCTGACGATCAAACAGACTTGACGTTTTCGGGTGGCTTTTGAAAGTCGGTTGTACGGATTTGACTTCATCGCAAATAGAAAGCCATTCTGATCGAAGGCGTTCAGGGAGGCTGGCAGGGATCTGGTCTGCCAGTTGCAGGATTTGATCCGACCGGTCGAGTAACAGATGGCGTGCATCATAATTGGCCAGCTGGAGCTGCATCACGAGTGTGGACAGACTGTTTTGAAATTCCGGAAGCGTCATCGCGAACGACCTTTTCGCGTCAGAGTGAAGTCTCTAACCTTTGAAGAACAACGGGTTACAGAGCAGGCCCGATCACGGTCTGCAGACTGGTTTTTTCAGGGTTCTTATTGACTGTGCCAGCCAATTATTAGTAAATAAGAGCTTCGGGTGTTTCGTCCTGATGATCAATCCGCCAAATTGAAGCTTGCCGGAGTGGACACACCATACAATGATCTCAAGATTGAAAACGAATCATAACAAAAATTGATTTTATGGGGAGTCTCTGATGTCCAGGTTAGGCCAGATCGCGATGGGTTTACTGCTGCTGACTGCAGGTTATGTTCTGGGAGCATCTCAAAGCTTTCAAAGTACCACACTGCATGCCCAGCAGAACTCTGGGACTCCCACTGAGGAGACAGAAGATAAAATCAAACGGGGCGATAAGCAATTGACTGAAGCCCAGGCAGCCCTGGAACAGGAAAATTTCATGCGGACTGCTACTAAAGGTCTGAATGCATTCGCCACGAGTTGCGGGGGCGTCAATGCCCTGGATGATCTGGAAGCCGGGAATGGCGTCGATCCAGAAACATTCGCCGGGTTGTATGCCGGGCTGGCCAAGCCGGATGTAGCGACCCACCTGGGACGCGATGATCAGGGCAGAATCACCTACAAAAACAAAATCGTGCGGATGTATCCGGTCTCCAAACTGAAAAAACTGTTTGCAACCCGTTTGAAATACACGGGTGAGACGCAGGATGATACGACCGGTTTTTAATTTCGAGTCGTCTCTGATTGCCGGGGAGATGTTTCCGCTCCTGCCAGGCGCTGCCCCGGCTGAACTGTCAGTTTCAATTCTCTCTGCAGAACCAGTTGCTGATCGGTTTGTGTGCGGAGAACTGCTTTCAACATTAAACTGTCGCCGCGGGCTGACCGCTTCAGTTGTGCTCTGGGCAGCCTCAACTGAAATTCAGTGACATTCCCCCGTTGCTCTGAGAAGATTCCCCGTTGGGCAATTTCGATCTGAGGTAACGGGGGATCGGACAGTTCGTTCGGCAGCGAGGCGGTTTCAAAATGCCGGGGCTGTCTGTCGGAACGCGAGAGATAACCTCCGCAATATTCCACACCGATTTTCTCGACCGGTACCTGTTCCGGGTGCTGAATGTGTAGTCGAATTTCAACGAATTTGTCGGTTGCTGGCGTTTGGCCAGTCGCTGGCTGCCACTCTGCATTGAAGTCGAGTCGGGGCCGATTCTGTGGAAGTCTGATCAAGGTCAATTGCATTCCGGGAAAGCCGCTCGCTTTAATCAGCGCCTGTTGATTCAGTGTACTGTCGGACTTGAGATGCACAAACGCAGACGCTGACGATGCGATTTTCAGAGAACACTGATTTTCCGCAGTCAGATTCCAGGTGTGTAGCGCCGGACCTGCCAGCAGAAAACGCCCGCAATGGATATCTGTCTCATTTGTTGTGAAGCTCTCAACGGGAAACTGGTGTTGCAGACTCTGTCTGGCAAGGGAAACTGACCACTGTCGAAAGAGTTCCGGAAACGGAATCCCGGTCAGGTCTTCGATCTTCTCCACACCAGTCAGCGGATGGTGCGTGAAGTGGTAGGCAAAACGCCGGCCAGGATCGAGATCATTGCACCAGTTGAGGAACAGGTTTACCGCACCGCGACAGCCATGATTACGCCAGAGACGGGCACGGTAATAGTCGGGCACAATCAACGGATAGGATTCCGGTTTGCGATAGAACTCACTGATCCGGTAATCCCGATTGGTATAACCCGGCTCCATGATGTGGGCGATACCTTCATTGAGCCAGTCTTCCTCATCTGCCAATATGCGCCCCCTGGTTCGTTCCTGTGTAGTGCGAATACTGGAGACCACTGCATGAGTCACTTCATGGCTGAGCAGGTCGAACAGTTCCTGGCCCGGTTTGAGTGCGGAATTGAGATACAGCATGTCGCAGTGATTGCTGAAGGGGGCAGCGACGTTTTCTCGAAAATCGCTGGGACGGACAAAACCATTGATTGAAGTCTTACCTCCCTGCAGCTTTCCCAGCCAGGGAGAGAGCAGGATGGTGAATCGGCCGTCCTGATCGACGTCAGTGAGCGGCCCGCATTGTTGCGCCAGCTGGTCGAGCACCTGTTCTTCCAGCAGATGGATGATTTCATCAGTCAGGCCGGTTGCCAGTTCCGTCGTCTGCTGCTGCTCGTCCAGATAAATCGCCACCCGGGGACTGTGCTGGATCAGTTTTCCGGTCACGCGGGTATATTGTTTTTTATCTGCGAGGTCACCATCGGTCACAAACAGAAAAAAAGATCGCTCTGAAGCAGGTGAATTGAGAGACTCCTGAATGTCTGATTTCAGTGTTAACGTTTCACGATGTTGGTGAGCGGGGTCACCAGAGGTCTGGTGGGCATGACTCAGCATCTGCGGAAGTGGTGCGCTGTTCTGGAAATAGCAGCCTGCCGGAGTTGTTCGGGTGGCCTCTGCCATGAGTGCCAGCCTGATCGTCTCTGATTTACCCGGATCCAGTTGCAGGTTGTTGATAATCAGGAGATATTCTTCGCCAGATTGCATGGAGAGTGGGAACTGCGGCCGGCTGTGATACGCTGCAATTTCAACAGGTTGCTCCCAGTCAACAGGCAGAGTCCCGGAAACGACAGGCCTTCGGGCCGTGACATGCGTGGTTCTTTTCCCTGGAACTTCAGTTGACTCAGAAGAGGTGGTGCTGCCACGGACCAGGATCCAGCCAATCCACAGCGAAGTGATGGACAACAGAATTGCTGTTTTCGAAAAGAATCGGAAACTCATAGTTAGAGGGGAGGTGGAGGAGGCCTCCGAATGACGCAGCTCTGTCAGTATGTTTACTGTTTTCCAGCGACAGCAACCTGGAATGTTTGAGGACAGGAATGTGGGTCTCTCTCAAGGATCGACTGTTTGTCCGTGAAGAGATGAGGAGAATCCGGATGATACGGGCACTTCAATGCCGAAAGAGATGCGTCTGAATCGAGTGGGAATATGAACAATTGAGTAGATGAAACTCGTTGTAACAGAACAGGTTCGCGAAACCGACGAGTTCGCTAAGCAGTCTGTGACCCTTAATTTCCCCATAATCGGACTACAAATTGCGCGGATCCTTCAGTCCATGCCGATGAGACCTTTCCAACTCGCATCAAATTTGGAGAATTAAGAGAAAATCGGGGGAATTTCCTTCAATGGTGTCCGAGACTGTATATACAATGCACAGTTGAGGAGAATGCGCAAATTGGCAATCGTCCGTCCTGTCTTGAGTTCGAGCATTCTTGCCTAAAGTTACTCGTGGAGAGAGAAATCATGTCACTATCCAGATTTGGAACCACAATGTTTGTTTGGGCAGCATCCGCCATGCTGCTATGTACTCCCCAGGGGTTTGCTGAAAGTTCAGTCCCGGAAATTTCAAACATTGGCCAGATCCTCAGTTATCGGAACAGCGCAGGGGAAGACTATTATGCCCTGCGAATCAAGGCCGATCGCTTGCCCGCTTCCAGCCATGCAGGAGAGCAGATTGCTGTTCTGTTTGATACCTCAGCCAGTCAGGTCGGGGAGCACCGCGTTCAGGCTCTGGATGTACTCAAAGCCTTCCTGACCGAACTCCCGAATGATGCAACCGTCGCCATTTATGCGGTCGACGTGCAATGCACTCCATTTGTCAGTGAGTTTGTTCGACCCGAGAGCCGGCAGGCAACACTGGCCGTTGAATCTCTGGCTTCCCGGGCACCTCTGGGAGCAACAAATCTTTCTCAAGCTTTCAAAACCGTACTCCAGGGGCTGCAGAATGAACAGCCTCGCTCCATCGTTTACATCGGCGATGGAATGAGTTCTGCCAGACTGATCTCTCTCCCTGAAATGGCAAAACTCACTCAGCAACTTGCAGGCAAACATATTCCCGTACACAGCTACGGAGTCGGCCCTAAAAAGGACATCCAGATGCTGGATACCCTGGCTGTCTACACCGGAGGCGTTGTATTCACGGATCAGGCCGAAGGAAAACAGGACCTGCCAGCCATTGTCGGTAAAGAACTCGCCCAGGCTGTACAGTCCCCGGTCTTCTTTCCTGAATCGATTCAGGTCTCTGACAAACAGCTGCAATTGAATACCACCCGCGCCCTGCCAGTGCGGTCGGATCGTGAAACCATTTACCTGGCCCGAGGCGAAATCAACGGCAAACTGGTTGTCGAATTGAGCAACCGTCAGTTGGAGGGCGTCTGGAAATTTAATGCTCCCGTTTCTCAGGCTGTTAACAGCTTTCTGGCTGTACCCTGGGTCAACTATCAGTCTGGACAGGAGCTGGGGATTGCCTATGCCGGTCAGCGGATGATGAATCTGTCTCGAACTGCTCATGAAGAAAACATGGCTCAACTGGAGTTCGCCGGGACACAGGCCATTCGGAGCGGAAACCTGGAACAGGCCGCCAAACTCGGAAATCTGCTGCAGCAGCTTGATCCCGGAAATTCCCGTGCCGACTCGCTGTTGAAACTTTCGAAACAGTATCAGAACGATCAACTCGCCCAGGCGGATACCAAGCAGCCCGCCAGCGATACCAAATCAGCACCGGCTAAGAAAGCCGATCCTCAGCCGCCGATCGACGATGCGATCAGCAAAGTGGAGCAACTCCGGCAGATTAAGGGAGCCCAGATGAAAATCGAGGTTTCCAATGCCATCGAAGAGGCACGCCAGATTTCTACTGATAATCCGGATGGAGCCCTGGGAGTTTTAAAGCGATCCTTGAATTTTCTGAAATCAACCTCTGACATCGATCTCGATCTCCGTCAGCAGCTTGAACGTCGTCTGAATAACATGATGGTCGATGTTCGCAGCCAGATGGAAGTCGCTGAAACACGTCGGATTCGTCAGCAACAGCAGATTGCTCAACTGGAACAGCAGAAACGTCTGGTGGATCAGGTACTGCTGGAAGACGAAAAACTGGAACAGTTGATCGACCGTGTTCGTTCACTGATCCAGGATGGAAAACATGGTAACAGCGATGCCTACGAAGAGGCGGAAGCCGTTTCTCGTGTGGCTGTCAACATGGAGCCAGGTAATGGTCCTGCGACCGCAGCTCTGTTTACTTCGGAAGCAGCCGGACAGCTGGATAAAGTCTTCCGCATGCGTTCGCTGCGTGCTGACCGCTTCCTGGAAACTCTGTACCAGGTTGAACTCTCACACGTTCCATTTCCGGATGAGCCGCCGGTTCGCTGGCCATCCGCGCCGGTCTGGACCAGTCTGACTGAACGTCGTAAGAAATGGGCCGCAGTGGACCTGCACCAGAACAGCCCGGCTGAACAGCGTATTTTTGAAGAACTGCAGAAAGAGACCGAAGCCAACTTCCCGGACATTCCGTTGTCTGAAGTCATGACGTATTTCTCTGAACTGCACAATATTACGATCCTGATTAATTCCAATGATCTGGGTGAAGAAGGTTTGACTCCTGATGAGCCCGTCAATGTTTCGTTGACTGGAATCAAATTTAAAAGTGCCTTAAACATTATCCTCAAGCCGATCGGCCTGACTTATGTTGTCGAAGATGAAGTGATGAAAATCACAACCAGTGCCAAGGCTGAAGAGATCTACAGTACTCGTGTCTATCCTGTGGGTGACCTGGTTATCTCTGTCTCGACCCAGCAGCGATCTGTCGGAAGTAGCCGTGGTGGCTTTGGTGGTCAGCAGGGTGGCATCGGCGGCGGCGGTGGCGGCGGCTTTGGTGGCGGCGGCTTCGGCGGCGGCGGTGGCGGCTTCGGCGGCGGTGGTGGCGGCTTCGGCGGTGGTGGTGGCGGCCAGGGCTTCTTCAATGTGGCTCCGGAACTGCTGATGATGAACAGCACTCCGCCCCAACAGAAGTCACAGACCAAACCTGCTCAAAAAGGAAAAGCTGCTCCGCAGAAAGCAGAGATCAAACCAATTCAGGATGCCGAAATGAATGCCATCCTGGATGGAATTCTGGGTGAGTCTGAAATCAAGTCAAAGCCGGCGCAGTTTCAGGTTCAGGATAATCCTTTTGAGTTCAACAACAGCACGATTAAACAACTCAAAAAAAAACCAGTAATGGTCAAGTAAAAGGGAAATCGGCACTGCCCGGTTCTCCCCGACAATCCAAATTAACAAAGCGGAGTCCTTCTTCCGGGAAGGGCTCCGTTTCTGTTGGTACTGATGCCCCCTCCCGGAATGAGTTCCAGGCACCTCTGACCGCAGATATTAAAGATCCTGCCCAGTTCTGGAATGACTATTTCTCCAAACGCAAACCCAAGCCTGAGCTGGTTAACGATCTGATTTTCAATCTGCATCAGTCGGGTAAACACGAACATGTGATTGCAGCCATCAATGCCGCGCTGATCCATAACCAGTCACAACCGTGGATGTATGATGTCCTGGCTTTGACGATGGAGATCCTCGGTCGTCCTCAGCCGGAGATTGAACGTGTTCTGCTCTCCCGACTCGATTTCTCTGCAGCAGACGTACCCAGCATGGTTTACTCTGCCGCTTATCTGACCCGGTTCAAAGCCGAGCAGCAGGCGCTCAAACTTTATCAGCAGGCCGCAGCGCTACAGCCCGATCGCCCCGAACCCTACATCATGGGATTACGGCTGGCAGAGAAGCTGAAAGACGCGGAAGGTATCCTCTGGGCAGCCACGGGTATACTGACGCATGTCTGGATCAAGGATTATGAGCAATGGCACGAAAAAGCCCTGAATGCCCTGGCAAATCTGGAGCAGTCCTTTAAGAAAGCAGGTCGACAGGCAGAAGCAGAACGGGTTCAGGCTGCCCGCAGTCAGTCACTTGAGCGCGACCTGAAACTGGAGCTGACCTGGAATGGTGATGGAGATCTGGATCTGATCGTGGAAGAACCCAGGGGCACAGTCTGTTCCTTTGAGTCGCCTTTGACGGCGGGTGGGGGCGTGCTTCTGAATGACGGCTACGGTCCCAAACAGGAGAACTGCCATGAAGAGTATCTATGTGCCCATGGATTTCCAGGGACCTACACGGTGCGCGTCCGCTACGTCTCGGGGAATATCGTCGGTCAACGTGCGAAACTGAAAGTGACGCGTTATCAGGGTTCGGATCATCCAGTAGTACAATCGATGATTGTTCCTCTTGCGAAGGAAGATCGACTGATCCGCATTGACCTGGAGAAAGGGCGTCGCAATCAAAAATCAGAAGCCCCTCAGAATTCCCAGAAAAACAGCAGTCTGCTGCCCGCCCTCAAGCATTTTGTCTCCGCTCGTCCTGTGAATCCAGGTGGACGTGAATCGTTAAACAGCTTTCGGGTTTCCCGGCAGGCGGGGATTTCAAATGGTCGACAGGTGCCTCTGGTGACCGGCGTCCAGAATGTGGGTGGTGTTGCCTACCAGCCTGTCATCACAGTCATACCCGAGGGGATCAGTCTGACCGGGGCAGCAGTGGTGTCACCTGACCGGCGTTATGTGCGACTGTCTCTCTCCCCACAGTTCACGAATGTGACCGACATTTTCACGTTCAGCTTTTTGCGCCCTTGAAATCAGGGACAACCCCTTTATCGGACCAGCCCGGGAGTGACATCCAGGTCCAGATCCGCGACCCGGCCCCGATCCAGGTGATACCAGGCAATCGCCGCCATGGCGGCATTGTCGGTGCATAAATCAGGAGGCGCCACACTGAGCTGGATGCCTGCCTTCTGAGTCATTTCAGCCAGCCGTTCGCGTAGCAGGGAATTCGCGGCGACACCGCCCCCTACACAGAGAGTTTCATAGCCATAGCGTTCGATGGCCTGCCGGCATTTTCCGACCAGAACATCCACCACGGTCTCCTGGAAACTGGCCGCCAGATCTGCGATCCGTTGTTCATCCAGTGGAGGAGGCTGCTGTTTTGCACCCGGATTTCCCTGGGCCGCATACAGCACGGCCGTTTTCAGACCACTGAAGCTGAAACGCAGTTCCGGATCTTTCAGGAACGTGCGGGGAAATGCGAACGCACGTGGATCGCCTTGTTGTGCCGCTGTTTGAATCGATGGCCCCCCGGGATACGAGAGTCCCAGAATTTTCGCGACTTTATCAAAGGCTTCGCCGGCGGCGTCATCAATGGTCGCCCCAATCAATTCGAAATCGAATGTTTCCGAACAGTGATAGAGGTTAGTGTGCCCCCCGCTCACAACCAGGCCGATGCCCGGGAATAGACGCCGGTCTTCCTGCATCTGACAGGCGAACAGATGCCCTTCAATATGATTGACGGCGATCAGGGGGAGATCGAGGGTCATCGCCAGCGTTTTGGCAGCAGTTAAACCAATCAGCAACGAGCCGACGAGTCCGGGTTCCGTGGCGACCGCGATCGCGGATAATTGATGCAGTTCAATATCTGCCTGTTTTAAGGCGTCATCAATGACAGGTAGAATGCGTTCCAGGTGAGCCCGGGAGGCGATTTCCGGAACCACGCCCCCAAACTTTTCATGCAGATCTGTTTGTGATGAAACGACATTGGACAGAATCCGCATGTCACGCGTAATGACTGCGGCTGCAGTCTCATCGCACGAAGATTCGATTGCCAGCAGGTATTCGTTTGAGGAGCTCATAGGGGGGCGTTAAGAGAAAAAAGGAAAGCGATCGGTGGAGTCAACCAGACTCTCCAAATCGCTTTCCGCTGTGTCGATGAGATTTTGTTGAGACGGATTCAAATAAGATCAGGTGGTCCGAATCACCAGGGGATTTCCGGCGGGGGCAGGAACCACGGCTGCTTTTTTGGCGGGTTTTTCTTCCTTGGCAGCCGGTTTCTTTTCGGCCTTTTTATCCGCTTCTTTGTCAGCCGGTTTTCCTTTGCCGCTCAGCTGTTCCTTGATGTAGTCCAGAGCCAGATTCAACTGCTTATCTTTGAATTCCGTATCCAGTTTTGCAGTGTGATCCAGAATGTCCCGATTGCGGCGGTATTCCCCCAGTGTTTCCATTTCGTCGTCTGTCAGTCGCAGGCGATAGCCTTCGTTGGGGGTCACACCCCAGACATCGGTATCTTTGGCTCCCGGGAAACGATGAATATTTTTGCCGCTGGGGCGGTGATAGCTGGCAGTGGTCAGTTTCAAAGCACTGTCACCATCTTCCAGTTCGATCACATTCTGGACGCTGCCTTTACCCCAGGTTCGTTCACCAATGATGACAGCCCGCTTGTGGTCCTGCAGACAGGCTGAGACGATTTCACTGGCCGAGGCCGAATACCGGTTCACCAGAATCGCCATCGGAAAATCTTTGAAGGTGTTATCCGAGGTGGCTTCCCATTTCCGGTTCCGGCTGTTGCGACCTTCCGTGCTGACAATCTTTCCGGATTCGATAAACATATCCGAAATTTCCGTTGCCTGAGAAAGCAGACCACCGGGATTGAAACGCAGATCGAGGATCAGGCCTTTCAACCCCTGTTTTTCCAGGTCTTCGATAGCAGCCCGTAATTCCTCTGCACTGTGCCGACTGAAGTGGGTCAGGCGGATATAGCCGATTTTCGCCTTTTTGTCGTACATATAGTCCCAGGAATCATCCTCTTTGTAGGTATCGCCCAGGACAGTCGCGACATGGATAATCTCACGTTGCACGGTGAGAGGGATGGATTTATTAGTCCCTTTGTGAATGACGGCCATTTTCACTTTTTCCCCTTCGCGGCCCTTCAGGATTTTAATCGCCTGGGAAAGGGTGAAGCCCTTGGTCGATTTACCTTCAATCGAGTCGATAATATCACCCGCCCGGATACCCGCTTTGTAGGCGGGGGTGCCCGGCAGCGGCGTCATCACGGTCAGCCGACCGTTCTGATCATCGATGTGAACCTGAATCCCGATTCCGCCGAATTCCTGCTCGACGACCTGATTAAAACGGGAGAGATCTTTGGGGCTGATATAACTGGAATACTGATCCAGTTCCTGAACCATACCCCGGATGGCCGCTTCGAGCAGCACCCGGCGGTCGATGTCTTTGACGTAGTTGCGTTCAATCTGCTCATACGTGTCTGCAAACAGCTTCATCATCTGGTAGTAATCTTCGTCCTTTTCTTTTTCATCCGCATAAGAGAATGATTGCAGGGGGGACGAAACCATCAGGGCAAGTAAGAGGCACAAACTGATCAAGCGGAATTTAGGCATGGATGATTCCTTATGAGAATGACAGAACACAACTCAAACCAGGCAGAAATAAAGATTTCAGGAAGTTGAAATGTGTTTTGTGGGTGTCGTATCGCGGCGGATCTTTATTTGCTTCCCTATTAGTGTAGGCGATCTGGAAACCAGTGGCAAGATTTGCTCTGGCCCCAATGCCCTGAAAACCCTTTTCTTGAGGAAAACCGAATGAAATTGAATTCTGGGGAGCAGACGGATACAGTGCAGAGAAAATCCCTTCGTTTTTCATATTTGTTTCCACCGGGCGACGCCAGATGCAACCCGAAGTTCAAATTCTGACAGGAACCGCGGGTTCCGGTAAAACAGACCATTTGCTGGATGAGTACCGGCGTGCACTGCAGTCGGGACTGGAACGCCAATGCCCGGGAAAGACGCTCTGGCTGTCCCCCACGATCCGTTCCAGGCGACAGGTGCTGGATCGCCTGCCCGGGCCGGATCTACCGATCTGCTTCGCCCCCAATGTTTATACGTTTGAGGCCTTTGCAGAGACGATCCTCAAGTCATTGGATGAACCGATCCAGACTCTGCCGGAACTCTCCAAACGGTACCTGCTGCGGAGTATTGTCGATGATTTGATTTCAGCGGGACAGATCAGCTATTTCGGATCCATTGCGGGATCTTCCGGGTTTCTGGATCTGATCTCCAGCTTCATCTCGGAACTGAAACGGGAAGAAATCTGGCCGGAAGATTTTTCCCGAGCCTGCGGACAAATCGGTTCCGACTCCCAGCAGAAGGACCAGGAGCTTTCCCTGATTTACCGTCGCTACCAGGTCGCCCTGCACGAGATGCGGCGCTACGATTCGGAAGGTCGTTTCTGGTCAGCCCGCACGGCACTGCAGGACGGAATGTGGGGACCTTTGAGCGAATTTGATCTGATCGTTCTGGATGGCTTTGCTGATTTCACATACACGCAGTACGAGATTCTGGAACTGCTGGCAGCACGGACTAAAAAGCTTTGTATTTCGCTGCCACTCGAACAGGAAACACGACGCGGTGATCTGTTCGCAAAATCATTGGTTGCCCGACAGATTCTGGAAACGCGTCTGCCCGGTCGTGTTTCCACTGTCTATTTTGATCAGGCGTCATCGAACACCGCACGCAGCCAGATCAGCCAGCAGCTGTTTGCAAATCCGCGCGAAATTGTTCCCTCGCCAGAAGCAGGTCAGCTTAAAGTAATTGCAGTTGCCGGTCAGCGTAATGAGCTGGAAGTCCTCGCGGGAGAAATCAAACGGCTGTTACGCGAAGGCGTTTTACCCGAGGACATCACCCTTGCATTCCGCTCGACACTGGAGTATGGAGATCTGATTGATGAAACCCTGACTGCAGCCGGGATTCCCTGTTTTCTGGGACAGGAGCAGACATTTTCCCGTTTCTCCGTGGTGCGTGCGATTTTTGCCTTCCTGCAACTCGAAATTGAAAACTGGTCCTTTGACAGCCTGATGTCGGTGCTGGATTCCAGTTACTTTACGCCCCACTGGCCCGAGTATCAGGGCGGTCAGGCGGTTCGCTCGTTGTCGCGTGTCTTAAGACAGCTCAAAATTGATTCCGGCAAAGCAGACATCCTGCATGCGCTCGAAAACGAGAGTCACAAAGCGGCCGAGATCAGCGCCCGCTATCCAGACCGCCTGGATCGAAAAGCGGCGGCACAGGAACTGAGATCTGCGTTTCAGCTGGCGCAGCGACTGTTCACCGAGACAAAACGGCTGTCGGGCAGGGAACTGTTTGTGACCTGGATTGAAATCCTGATTTCGCTGGCGAACGAATTTGGATTACCGGGAACCTGGGCTGATGCGGATCCGGATACGGACCCGCTGGCGAAACGGGACAGGCAGGTCTGGGAACGGTTTCAACAGCTGCTGTTTCATGCCGTGGCGGAAGTCGAACGAATTGAAGCGTTCCACCAGAAACAGGCCCCGCCTCTGGATCTGGCCGGTTTTCGCAGCCTGCTGCTGGATCTGCTCGAACAGCAGACAATTTCTCTGCAACCGGAGGAAGCCGGGCGTGTCAAAGTGCTGGATGCCTCTCAGCTGAGAAACCTGAATATCCCTTATCTACTGGTGGGAGGCTTGAGCGAAGCCAGCTTCCCCCGTGGACATCGCGAAGACTGCCTGTATGGAGAAAAGGACCGGGGGGCACTCAACCAGCAGGGGCTCACTCTGAAGCTGCACGCCAATCAACAGCAGGAAGAAATGTTGTTGTTTTATGAGGTCATGACGCGGTTCTCACAACAGTTGATCCTGAGCTATCCCGCAATCAGCGCTACCGGCCAGCCGCTGTTTCCCAGCCCGTATCTGACGACGCTGATTGATCTATTTGAACCGCAGGCCCTGCATGTCAAGCAGGCGGGCGAGCTGAATCCGCTCCCTCGTCCGGAACAGACTCTGTCCCGCCGCGATTTACGGATCCTGGCCATCGATCAACTTAAACAGGGCCGACCGGGACTGTTTCTGAATGTCTTTCAGGACGAGGATCTGCAAGCGACCGTGCGGAACATTCTGGCGGCGACAGAAATGGCGGTAGCCCGCTTTGAACAGCCCGGGTTTACCGAATATGAAGGCATGCTGACTTCGCCCGCCAGTCAACGGGCCATCCGGGAGCGGTTCCCCCGGGAATATGAATTCAGTACCACACAACTGGAACTGTACCTGGCCTGCCCCTATCAGTTCTTTGCCCAGAGCGTTCTGGGAATCGAAGTCCCCGAACCTCCCGAACTGCGGACGAACTATCTTAAACGCGGGATTCATGTTCACAGCATCCTGACCAGACTGATAGAGCTGTTGCAGGAACAGGGGGACCGTGACCAGTTATATGCAGCTGCACAGGTCGAAAGCCTGTTTCACGAACTTCTGGAGCAGCGGATCGCCGATGATTTTGTGGGGACCAGGTTGCAGCAGGTTCTTACGAAAATTGAGAAGCAGATTCTGGAAGACTGGGGCAGCCTGTTTGCCGAGCAGTCAGAAACCTATGCCCGTCAGTTTGATGAACTCTGGGATCGGGTGCCCGCGGTGGTTGGCAGGGAGGTTCCGTTTGGCGAAGTTCCTGGCGAACCTGATTCCAGTCAACAGCAATACCAGTATCTTACACTCGGCGAAGGCGTGCAGGAGACCCGTATTCGTGGTCAGATTGACCGGATCGATCTGGGCAGTATCAACGGCCAGAAATATTTCAACATTATTGACTATAAAACAGGGCGTTCCGTGCCCTCCGCAAAGGAAATCCGTACCGGGAAAAAGCTGCAGCTGGCGCTGTATCTTATTGCGGCGCGTCGGCTGGAAATGATCGATGCCGACGCTGAACCGTTCCACCTGGGATACTGGAAAATCCAGGAGACCGGCTTTGTGATGCCCCTGCATTCGTATCGCAAAAAACAGATTGAACCCCTGTCTGGTGAAGATCTGGAGCTGCTGGAATCGACACTGGAAGTACTGGTTCCGCATCTGGCAGATTTAATTCGTCAGGGAGTGTTTCCTGTCCAGGTCGATCAGGGAGTATCACATCTCGATCCGGCATTCCTGTCGGTCTGCCGGATTTCGCAAGTGGAAAGTTATCGCGAGAGCCTGGGGAAAGAAATCGATCTGCTCCATGTTCCCGGGCCGGATGCCGAATCAGAATCAACAGAGGAAGCTTAGTTTCAGATCATGTCGAATCAACCCACATATACCGAGCAGCAGGCTGCGGCGATCAACCCGCGCGATGTTTCGATTGCGCTCTCAGCCGGTGCCGGATGTGGGAAGACGTTCGTCCTGACGCAGCGGTTTCTGAAGCTGATTGAACCCGGCACGCCCCCTGACCGTCTGAGCCATATTGTGGCGATCACATTTACTGAACGGGCTGCCCGCGAAATGCGGGACCGTGTGCGCGAAACCTGTCTGGAACAGCTTCGCAGTTGTGCCCCGGATGAGGTCGCCCACTGGCAGACGGTGATCCGCGGACTGGATTCCGCCCGCATCAGCACCATCCACTCTTTCTGTACCTCAATCCTGCGGACCCACGCCGTCAGTGCCCGCCTCGATCCCCACTTCGGCCTGCTGGAGCAGGGGACCAGTGATGCTTTTTTACGCAAAGTGGTCCGTGAGGCGGTTCACGATCTGTTGCAGGAAGAAGATGAAGATTGCCTGGAACTGGTCTACCGCTATGGATTGGAACGAACCTATGAAATGTTTATCTCTCTGGTGCCCCAGCAGTTCCGGATTGAATTCGAGCAGTTTGCTGAACTGACTGAGGAACAGCTGGCAGGACGCATGCGGAGTTTCTGGATGGGTTCCTTCATTCCCATGGAACTGGCGGAGATCGCGAATGCGGAGAGCACCCGATTTTTACTGCGACTGATGGCGGCACAGGACCCTGTGAACAAGAAGATGCGGGAGCGTTTTCAGGTCCTCACGGCACGACTCCCCGAACTGCTGACGGGGGCGGAACCGAACCGTGCAGAATTGTTGGGGACCCTGATTGCGCATGCGAAAGTGCAGGGGGCCGGGACGAAAAAAGACTGGGATGATCTGGAAGTCTATGAGCAGATTAAAGAGGGCTTTTCGAATTTACGCGAGAAACTCACGAAGGTTTCCAAGATCCTTTCTCCCGATCCGGCTGCATTTCAGCAGGCGGCTGAGTACAGTCTGCGGGTTTTGAGAGTGACCGAATTCATCGCCAATCGCTACCAGGAGAGTAAAGCGGAAAAGGGACTGCTGGACTTCGACGATCTACTGCTGCAGACCCGCGATCTGTTCCGCCGTGATCCCCAGGCACGTCAACGGGCCGCAGCCGGGATCGAATTCCTGATGGTGGACGAATTCCAGGATACCGATCCGGTTCAAAGCGAGATTGTGCGTGCCCTGTGTGGGCAGGATCTGCTCAACGGGAAGCTCTTTCTGGTGGGGGATGCCAAACAATCCATTTACCGTTTTCGGCGGGCGGATCCGGAAGTGTTTCATCAGCTGCGCCAGGAAATTCCCGCTGAGGGACGTCTGCCTCTGAGTGTTAATTTTCGCAGTCAGCCAGCCATTCTGAATTTCACCAACTGCCTGTTTGCCTCAGCTATGGAGCAGTATTACGAGCCGCTGACGCCTTTTGATTCGGAACAGCACTCGCCGACCCCCGCGATTGAGTTTCTGTTCGCCTCACCCGATGAACCAGAGATCAAGGGAGCCGAAGCGCTCCGCGAGACGGAAGCTGCCTGGATTGCCGCCCGGGTACGTCAGCTGCTGGAAGATGAGACTCCCCGGATCTGGGCGAAAAACCGTCAGACGGGCGCGCGCGAATTAAGACGTGTGGAACCGGGGGATATCTGCATTCTGTTTCGAGCACTTTCGAATGTAGCCCTCTATGAGAAAGCCCTGCAGCAACAGGATCTGGACTATTACCTGGTTGGCGGGCGCGCGTTTTATGCGCAGCAGGAAATTTACGATCTGAGTAATTTGTGTCAGTATCTGGACAATGCTGACGATGAACTGAGTCTGCTGGGAATCCTGCGGTCTCCTTTCTTCAGCCTGTCCGACGATACGCTGTATACGATTGTCCGGAATGCGGATACGCTGACCAGAGCGATGCTGCTGGAGCCGCCTGGGGATCTGTGTCCGGAGCAGAGACGGCAGGTGCTTTATGCCCAAAGCGTGCTGCAGGAACTGCGCGCAAAAAAAGATCGTCTCTCGCTGGTGGAACTGCTGAATCTGGCCCTGGAACGGACGGGCTACGATGCTGCTTTGTTGAACGAGTTTCTGGGAGACCGCAAGCTGGCCAACCTGCGGAAACTGATCGAACTGGCCCGCAACTTTGAAGCGACCGGCCTGTTTACGCTGAAAGATTTTGTCCAGCGGATACGGGATTCGATTCTGGAGGAGAGTAAGGAAGAACTGGCTGCCACGTTACCGGAAACCAGTGATGTCGTCCGGCTGATGACGATCCACCAGTCCAAGGGACTCGAGTTCCCGGTCGTGATTCTGGCTGACATGGATCGCAAACCTGCGCCGGGAGCCACAGCTCCGTTTCTGCACCCGGATTGGGGGGCGCTGCTGAACCTGCCTGCAGAACGGGGAATTACGCCGGATAATTATGCTTTTAAGATGCATCGGGGGCTGGAACAGAAAGCCGATGAAGAGGAGACCGTGAGGCTGCTGTACGTGGCTGTCACCCGGGCGGCCGATTACCTGATTCTCTCGGCAGGGCTCTCCTATGATCGCAAGATAGAATCCCCCTGGATGAAGCTCCTGGCTCGACACTTTGATCTCGACACCGGAGTCCCGGCAGTGGATCCCTATCTGGGACGTCTGGCTCTGGGAGATATTCCTCCCGAACAGATTCCTGAAATCCGGGTGCATCACTCCCTACCTCAGCCTGCGACACGACCAGAAAAGAAGCAGAAAGAGCTGAAGCCGAGCCAGTTTGTCGCGGCACTGGAGCAGGGAACCCCCGAAGCCTTTCCGGAATCGTATGGAACAATAGCACCCCGACCGGGAGCACTATCACATGTGAGTGTATCGCGACTGGAAGTCATCGACGCCCAGTTGCAACACTCCCCTGATTCAGCGATGGAAATGTTTCCGTCAGACGATACGTTGTCCGCGGAAGAAGCGACGCAACTGGGGACCCTGACCCATGCCGTTATCGAACGACTGGAGCCAGACCAGCCCGATCAGGCGCCGCGAATTGTCAACTCCGTGCTGGCCGATCAAACACCACAGTTGGTTGAAAAACTGCAGCCTGTGATTGAACGCCAGATTGCCGCCTGGTATGCCTCGGATTTGTGCCAGACTCTGAAAGCAGCTCAGACACATTATCGGGAACTTGATTTTCTGTTGCGCTGGGCTTCGGGAACTGATGGTAACGCTGAACAGGCAGTGACAGTAACGGGAACCATTGATGCCCTGGTACAGACCCAATCCGGAGACTGGATGCTGTTTGATTACAAAACCGGTTCCCGAATGGCGCGAATGACTGCAGAACAGCTGATCGCAGAGTATGAATTCCAGCTGGGAGTCTATACACTGGCGGTAGAACAGCTTCTGGGGGCCCGGCCCGCTTCGATTGGACTGGCCATTGTTCAGGATAGCGTCCGGTATATCGAGTGTGAACTGGATGCCGACCGGCTGGAGCAGATCTCCGACCGGTTGTCCCAGGCTGTTTCCAGTTTGCTTCCCTCTCCAGCAGCGGCAGAAAGTCGTTAACCAGTTCCATGTCCAGTGAGTCCCGCTCCGAGCTTGAATGTTTCAGGCAGTTACATCAATCCCCGGAAATCTTTGAGCTGATCCAGTCTCATAAGGGGACCGAATTTCAGTTACAGAAACAGCTGCGGGAACAGTATCCCGAAGATGTGGTCCGGGCCGCATTGACCCTGGCGGAGCTCCGCGTCCGTGGACGTGCCAAGTTCTCCCGCGCCGATCAGATGTGGTTCGACAGAAAAAGCCTGGAGCAGGCTACTCCCGAAGCCGTCTCGCAGTACAAGGCAGCTCGATTTTCCGGTACCGTGTATGACTTCTGCTGTGGCATGGGGGGCGATCTGGTTGCTCTGGCACAACATGCTACGGTGACTGGCGTCGATCTGGAGCCGCTGCTCTGCCAGTTTGCCCGCTGGAACAGTGAAGTCTATGAAGTCGCGGACCAGGTGACTCTGATCAATCAACGTCTCGAAGAGGTCAAAGACCGTGAGGGTTTACTGCACATCGATCCGGACCGGCGACCCGGTTCCGGTGGGAAGGTGATTCGCATCGAAGATTACCGGCCCGATCTCGAGACGCTGCTCGAACTGATTCAGGAATTTGAGGGGGGGGCGATCAAGCTCAGCCCGGCGAGTAATTTCGCGGGGAAATTTCCCGGCACAGAAACCGAACTGATCAGCCTGAATGGTGAGTGCAAGGAAGCAACGATCTGGTTCGGAAGACTGGCGGGGGAAGCGGAGTTCCGGGCGACCTCAATTTCTAAAACGGGTGAAGTCGCAAGTATCGCCGGTCATCCCATGGATGCTTATACCAGCATCACTCCGCCGGGCGAATATCTGTATGACCCCGATCCGGCTGTGGTTCGCTCCGGTCTGCTGGATGTAGCTGCTGCTGAGTCTGGTTTAAGCCGCCTGGATGCCGAAGAGGAATATCTGACCTCAACGGACCTGGTAGAGTCTCCGTTTTTTAGGCGATTCCGGATTCTGGATGAGTTGCCGAACCAGGATCGCGACCTGAAGAAGTATTTCCGCTCTGCTGATTTCGGACAACTGGAAATCAAGTGCCGTCGGATTCCTGTGCCCATTGAAGCACTTCGCCGTAAACTGTCCCTTAAGGGGAAGGAGGCAGGCGTCCTTGTCATTGCCCGGCTGGAAGGCAAATCACGAGCGCTGGTTTGTGAACGCGAGTAGCATTCCGATTTGTATCCGGGGAGCTATGCGCATAAAAAACGAGAGCCTGTGAAAGGCTCTCGTCGGTGTCTCGTTTCTTTGCTGTTTGGGTTACTGTGCCTGACGGAACTGGAACCGGTCCATGGGCAGCAGCTGTTGCGGTGCGGAAGGTGCATTGTTGAAGACGAAAGAGAAGGCGTAGCAGATCACCATCCCGGAAGACATTTCACCGACATAGAGGCCCCCTTCTGCGAACTGGGCGCGTCCCTGAGCGGGTAAATTAACTTCCCCTGAGACAATCACATAATGCGGCTTGGCAGTAGGATCTACGTTGAAGTCAGCAGCCAGATTCCGAAAGTAGGCGTGAGTGAATTTTCCAGTGCGTGAGTTTATGACCGCTCCCTGGAGGCGTCCCGTCAGGAAGTCGAGTACAAATACCCCTTCTGCGTTCCCGCTGCGAGTGGGAACTGTAGTAATCGCAAACCGGTCGCCGTCGCGGTCTGTAGCAACCGCCATGGCCGGTTCATGTGGCCAGAAGTAAGACATGCACAGGCCGCAGATCACTCCGACCGTCAGCCACAAAAAGCGGCGTTCCCCGTATTGTTTCTTCACCACAAATGCCTCCTCGTGTGTTTGAATTAGGGATACTGGTAGAGCCCGACGCACCGATCCCTCATTGAATGCAGAAAACCTCTTTGACTTCGATCAGGATTTCCAATCGATTCGGCCTGAACACAGGCTGACATTCACAATTGTATCTAAGATTCCATGATTACGCCAGACTTGATTCAGATGAAAGCAGAGAGGAAACCGGGATGTGAAACTGCGCGTTTTGCATTGAAAATTCGCCCTGAAAATCGCATTGGTTGTAATTCCGAACCGTCAAAAGTATGCTGCTTTGTAAGTGGCAGTCAATCAGACTGGTCAGATTCAACATCTCGCAGCTCAACTCTAACTCGTCTATCCATACGGGTCTGGAATGAATCAACAAGGGGAGGAATGCAACAATGGAAACTATGAACGGTCAGCTCAAACGTAAATTGCGAATGGCACTTGTCGGTGGGGGACAGGGTTCGTTTATCGGTCGTGTGCATTCCATCGCTGCCTGTCTGGATAATCGTGCCGAACTGGTGGCAGGTGCACTCTCGTCCAATCCGGAAAAAGCCAAAGCGTCAGCGCCTGCTTATGACATTCCTCCCGAACGGGCCTATGGCTCCATCGAAGAGCTGATCGAAAAAGAATCCGCATTACCCGAAGATCAGCGGGTTGATTTTATCAGTATCGCCACCCCGAATTTCACACATTTCCCGATTGCCAGGGCCGCTGTCGAAGCGGGATTCAATGTAATCTGTGATAAGCCGATGACCTTCGATCTGGCACAGGCGGAAGAACTGAAAGCTCTGGTTGAAAAATCAGGCGTGGTCTTTGCCGTCAGTCACAACTACACAGGCTATCCACTGGTACGGATGGCACGGGAAATGATCCTGAATGGTGAATTTGGTGAAATTCAGGCGGTCCGTTCGAACTACATTCAGGGCTGGTTACGCAAACGCATTGAAGAGGAAGATCAGAAACAGGCGGCCTGGCGAACCGATCCGTCGAAATCCGGTGCAGCGGGTGCCTTCGGCGACATCGCTACCCATGCCTACAACCTGGGACGCTACATGACCGGCCTGCTGCCGGCTGAGATTTCCTGTAACCTCAAGATTTATGCCCCGGGACGTCAGTTGGATGACTATGGGCACGCCGTGATCCGTTTCCAGAACGGAGCAATGGGGACCGTGACTGCCAGCCAGATTTCCCACGGACGCGAAAACGATCTGTTCATCGAAATTGACGGTACCAAAGGGGCACTGGCCTGGCGACAGGAAGAACCCAACCAGATGATTGTTCGCCGAAACGGGCAACCCCATGCAATTTACACCCGTGATCCCAACGCTCCGTTCATGAATGAGGGAGGGGCGGCTGCCTGTCGTCTGCCCGCCGGTCATCCGGAAGCCTTCTTTGAAGCGTTTGCCAACATTTACCGTTCAGCCTTTGATGCGATGATTCAGCGGATTACCGGTGAATCGTTTGAACCGAAAAACACGATCTATCCCAACGTCTATGATGGTGTGGAAGGAATGTTCTTCATTCAGCAGTCGGTAGCCAGCAGCAAGGAAAATGGAGCCTGGCTGCCATTCGAATGCGATTGCGCTCGCAGCTAAACCCGAGACAAAGAAAGAATATCGGGGTTAAAACCACTAAAATCAGGTATTTCCGGACCCGCCGGAGGATCGACTTCGGTCCTCCGGTTCGGGTTCGATCTGTATCGAGCATTGCTGTTCGACAGACGCGGGCATGCTGACAGTGGTCTGGTGAGTCATAGTCATGTTGAAATCGGGAAGTTGGTGTTTCATGAAGAACCTGCCGCTGCATTACCAGATCCTCATCGCGTTAATCGCCGGGACCGTTCTAGGTTTTCTGTTTAATCCCGGGGAAACTCAGTTGGCAGCCCTGACGCTGACCGTCAGCCCGCAAGGTGGTGGCTATCAGGTAGTCCAGGAGGAGCAGGACCACGATCAGCAGACGTATCAGTTCCCCGACCGCGATGCGCTGGTGAAAAGGTATCCTGAACTGAAAAAACTGTTTGTGTCTGGCGACCTGAAAGAACCCCAGACCATTGAAGTCAGTGGGCGGATGATTCATATCGTGGACTCGGCACGCGAAGTTCATCTGACGTATACCCGAACCGTGAATAAAAAAATCACGGTCACTACATATACCGCGGCGAACGGCGAAGAACTGGTCGCGAAATATCCGCAATGGAAAACGGAATATGAACTGTTCGGAAATACGATTTCTCAGAAAGTGATGGCGATTTCCAAGTGGGTCGGGGACCTGTTCCTGCGCCTGCTCAAGATGGTGACTATCCCCCTGATTGTAACCTCACTGATCACCGGGATTGCGAGCCTGGGAAACGCGACCCGCTTTGGAGCCATGTTCTCGCGGACACTGTTGTATTACCTCTCGACCAGCCTGCTGGCCATCTTCACCGGGATTTTTGTCGTGAACCTGATCCGTCCGGGGATCGGGGCAGAACTTCCCGGGGGGAACGGATCGCTTTCTTCAGGACAGGAATCGATTGGCTCGATCTTTGTGGATATGGTCGATCGGCTGATTCCCACCAATATTATTCACTCACTGGGGGAAGGGGAGTTTCTTTCGATCATTTCATTCAGCATCCTGTCCGGGATTTTCATCATTCTCGTGGGGGGCAAGCATGCCAAAACCCTGACTGATATTTTCCAGGCGGGATTTGAAGTCATGATGCGGATGACGATGTTTATCATCAGTCTGGCCCCGATTGGCGTGTTGGCCTTTATGGTTTATGCCGTTTCCTCACAGGGCATTGAGATCTTCAAGACGCTCAGCTGGTATATGGTCGCGGTACTGCTCGCTTTGCTGATACATGCGACTGTGATTCTACCCTGTCTGCTGAAATTCATTGCGCGGCGTTCTCCACTGGAATTCGCCCGCGCGATGGGGCCGGCATTGATGACCGCTTTCTCGACAGCGTCTTCGAACGGAACCCTGCCGCTGACAATCAGCTGCGTCGAAGAGAATGCCGGGGTCTCCAACGAGGTCAGTTCCTTTGTTCTGCCCCTGGGGGCCACCATAAATATGGATGGGACAGCACTTTATGAAGCAGTCGCGGTGCTGTTTATTGCTCAGGCTTATACCGGTGAAGTATTGCCGGTCCAGCAGCAGATCCTGGTGGCGATTACCGCGCTGCTGGCAAGTATCGGTGCCGCCGGGATTCCGCATGCCGGCCTGGTGATGATGGCGATTGTTCTGCAGGCAGTAGGATTGCCTCTCGAAGCTCAGGGCGTGATCATCGCTGTTGACCGTGTACTGGACATGTGCCGCACATCCGTGAATGTCTGGAGTGATTCCTGCGGGTGTGCGATCATCGAACGCTACCGCTAAGCGTTTTCGGTTTGCCTCAAGTTCAATCGAACAGGATAATTTCCGGATTCTGAGGTGAATTCGCTCTCTATAACCGCTCTAACCGTTACCGTCAGACGCGCGTCAAGCTATTGGGGCTCAGGCGGACGATACAGGATGAAGGAGCATTCTATGCTTGAACGACTCAACTCAGTTTCGGCGTCTTGGATCAGGTGTAATGGAACAGGTACTCACCGCACAACCCCTGGAATGGATTCATGGTCTGTGTGATCAGTTTACGGAGATTACTGGCTGGCCGCTGCATTTTACGCCTGCCAAGCCCGGCGAGCGAAAGTCCCTGGAAGCCGAGCTCTGTCAGAATGCCAAGTACTGCTGGTATGAATCGATCGAAGACGGCAAGCAGACTCTGGGATATCTTTACCTGACGTTGCCCCACGAGACTGCGAATGACCACATGTTTGTGACGGCAATCAAGCTGGCAGAACTGGTGGGGGGACTGATTTCCCGGATCGAGACCATGGGCTCTTCACTGGAGCTCAAAAACCGTGAAGTCACGACATTGATGGATGTCGGCCTGTCGGTCACCCGGCAGGAGGGCCTGCAGGATGCATTACAGAAACTGCTGGAAGCAGCGCTGCAGCTGACCGGGTTTCGTGCTGCCGGTTTTTTCCTGTTGAATTCGGAATCCAATCAACTCTCGCTTCGCGTACAATATTGCCTGCATTCGTTCGAAATTCCCTTCCATCGTCGAAAACTCAAAGAATCTCCCCCTGATCTGGAAGCCTTTTCCAATGAAGCCCTGATCGTGCATCGACAGGAGAGTCCGGAACTGGCCCGCTGGTTGCCTGAAGGATGCCTGACGGGAGTCTGTGTTTCCGTGCAGTCTGAGACGGGGCCTTTTGGAACATTGTGGGCCTATGATCGCCGGGCACGCCATCTGAATGAACGTGATATTCATATTCTGAAATCGATTGGTGCCCAGGTCAGTACCATCCTGGAACGGGCCGTTCTGCTCAAGGAAAGTCAGAATCAGCTGCGCCTCAAAAAAGAACTCAAGGTGATTTCGGAATCCTTTCCCGTGGAGCTGGCGCGTGAGCCTGACTGGGATCGAGAATTTCAGGCTGCGGTCCAGTCGATCAGCCATCACGAAGTGGGGGGCGATCTCTGCGAATTCATCTCTCTGTCTCCGTATGTGACCTGTTTTGCGCTGGGCGATGCTTCAGGGGACAGTATCCCGGCTGCAGTCGTGATGGCTTCAGTCCGCGGAGCCTTGCGTACCTTGACCGAGGGACCGATCGAACAGGCCAAAGATACACGGCACGTCATCGGTCGGATCAATACGGCTCTGTATCATACGTCACTGCCTCACCAGTTCATGAGCATGATGTATGGGGTGATCGACACTCGGGCTCGGACGTTTACTTACACCAATGCGGGGCATCCCGCTCCGTTCTGGGTGCATAAAGGGAAGATCACGACCCTGACTTCGCACGGTATGTTGCTGGGGGTCACGGAATCCAATGATTATGACTATTCCGTCATCCCCATCTGTAAGAATGATATCATCGTCGGGTTCAGTGACGGCATCAGCGAAGCGATGAGCAGCGAACGGAAAATGTTCCGCTCCGATGGCATCATGAAGGTTCTGGAAAATCACATTGAAGATACCGCAGAAGAGGTGATGAAGGGCATTTGGTCGAAACTGCAGCAACACCTCGAAGGGGGCAACGATGGTGACGACCGCACCCTGATGGTCGTGAAATTTGCCCCTAACGCAGAGTGAGAACAGATTTCCGGACTCTGCAAAGACCTCAGCCGACAATGCGGAAAGGGGGACGCTCCGAACTCGTGTGTGTCGGGACTGGTTGTTCGACTGGCCAGTCATCAGGCGCCACGGCTGCCAGTTCGATACTGGGCTGCGTTTCTCTGGTTTCTGTCACTGGCGGGACAGCCTCTGTTTGAGAGACTTTCGGCCTGGGCGCCGGTTTCTGTAACCAGCGGTTCAAACGCAGTAACTGTGTCCGGGGAGCAGTCAGCGGAAAATGCGAGCAGCGATAGCTTTTCAGGATTTGATTTGTCCACAGGCCTGCAGAAGGCAGCCCGACTAATCCCAGATTCAGGGCCGGTTCTCCATCCTGGATGGACTGCCGGATCATCTGTGAGAGCAAGGTTGTGAGCGTCTCTGGTGATGTACCAGGCATACGCCCCAGCGCCAGGTAATCGGTATCTGCAGCGTACTGTAGACCGTAGGCAAACGCGGCGACGGTGTGGTTGACGAACAATGCGTCAATGCGCGCCATGCCAGCTCGGGCTGCTGGCCCATGGATGTCCCTCAGAAAGGCCAGTTTTTGTTTGAGAGAAAACTCTCCTCCCGCGATCAGTGTCTGTTTGCCGGCCTGGAAATCCATCTGTTCAAATTGAGCCCAGAGATCCCAACGCGGATTCCAGCCCGGCGCCAGCGGATCTTCCAGGCGTGAGCGGTAGAAAGAAACGTGTCCGCTCTGTGCAGTAATTTCCTCTGCCTGTTCGATGCGGTTTCTTGTTTCAGGAGAACGACTGGCAAGATACTCGATCCAACTGGTATCACTGGTGTTTACCATGCTCAATCGACGCCAGATCGCAGGGCTCCCCTGGTAGCCGACTGATTTCAATGCATTGGAGGTTCTTCGATGATCGTGTCCGTCCTGGTCAATGTATCGCAGGTCGATCAGGTCCCAGTCTCGACGGGAGGAACGAATATGCCTGAGGGCGGTGACCATAGTCGCCGCCGGGTTTCCACCGATCTGGCCAAAGAAAGTTCCCCAACTGTCCAGTGGATAGGTCAGGACGCGGAGCGTTCCCAGGGGCGTGGAAACCGGTTTTACGACCAGAGGGACAATCCCGATGATTTTGTTTCGTAAGGTGACCAGAAGAACGCGGAGTTTCAGATCTTTGCCGAAATGGGCCCAGTATTGTTCCAGCCATTCCGGGGAATGGGCAAACGTGGCTCCTTTGGTTTTGCCGAGTAGAGCACGCCACGCCAGTCGAAAGTGATCAATGCGATCAATGTCGTTGATTTCAGCAACTGTAATCATGGCAGCTCCCGTACAAGTTCCAAGTGCGATTTCAGGTCCTCTCACAATACAGCAGGATTAGAACCGCAAGATCCATGCCAGTATCTGAGGGAAGCCAATCTCACAAACGGTCTGCTGTGAATGACGAGGGAGTTGGAGCCGTTCGTTCTCGTAAGTTGTTTGCAGACAGCTGTTACGCGTCGACACTGTTGCCCATTCGATCGGAGCCGCTGTACTTGTCAGTAGATCTGGTGCAATTGGGATGTTGTATCTGATCAACAAATCGGCGGAGATGTTGATCAAAGGCAACAGGCCCTGAGAATCAGCTGCTCAGTTTTTTGAGTGCTGCTTCCGCTGCCTTTTTAACACGCGGGTCTTTATCTTTGGTTGCGGTTTCCAGAGCCTGTTTAATTTCCGGGGTTTTGATGCCGTAGTCACCCAAGCTGATCGCGGCTTCCAGACGGGCATCCGGATTGGGATGATCGGTCACCACTTTCGCCATCACGGGAGCCGCTTTTTCGGCCCGTGTTGGTGTCGGATCAATTTTAGTCAGTGCCCAGAGTGTGACCGCGTTTTCCATACCGTTGCTGGAATCGAGTGACTTTTCTAGCTGGGGCGCTTCTGCTTTGGCTGCTTTCCCGAACCGTGCCATGGCGTAAGTGGCGATCAGTCTGAGATCGATATTGCCGGAATTCAGATAGGGGGCAATCGTCGAAATCGCCGATGAGGCATCCGGACCAATCTCCGCCAGGGCTGTGATCAGTTCCTGAATGACCCGTGGATTTTGCTCTTCTTTGAGGGCCGCGGTTAAAGCAGGAATGGCAGATTTCGCCTGGGGGCCCATCAGGGAAATCGCATTCGCGGCTTCACGACGGACCAGGGGACGTTCGTCAGAGAGTGCTTTCGTCAGGCCCGGCAGGGCTGCTTTGACGGTTTCCGGATCGTGGGGATTATTGCGGACCAGCGCCCAGGCACAGACAAGTTGCAGGCGTTCGTCATCCCCAGGGGCAGCAGCATATTTTTTAATCAGGGGGATCGCTTTCTCGCTGCCAATTTTAGAAAGTGCGAAGACGGCTGCATTCCGGGTCTTGCCTTCAGATGTCTTGAGGATATCCAGTAATGCAGGCTCAGCAGCTTTGGCAGCCGGTCCGATCTCTCCCAGGCTGGTGATCGCGGTATTTTTGACTTCCGGATCAGGAGAGCCCAGCAGCTTGAGCAGTTCCGGGACGGAATCTTTGGATGCGGCACCAATTTCACCCAGCACGTGAACCGCCAGTAATTTGAGTGGTGAGTCATCTTTGAGCATTTTGTTTAATGCGGGGACCGAGGCATCGCCAATCCCAGCCAGAGCGGAAGCGCTTGTCAGGGTCAGTGCGACAGGGCCTGCCTGCATTGCAGAGGCCAGTTCGGGGACTGCGGGAGCTGCAGCGGGTCCGATCGCACCCAGTGCGGTAGCCGCATCCAGTTTGACATTGAGTTCAGGGTCGGCCAGCAGCTTCGTCAAAGCGGGAACAGCGGATTTGGCTTCCGGGCCAAAGTCTCCCAGGGAAATCGCGGCGTGGGCACGAACGATCGGTGATTCATTCGTCAACAGGCCAGTCAGAGCAGGGACGACTTTGTCGGGCTGGGAACGGATATTTCCCAAAGCATGAGCGGCTCTCCAGACCAGACTGGGATCGTCAATTTTTTCGACGATTTTGAGCAACGTCGGAATGGCTGATTCGCCGCCGGCTCCCATCTGTGCCAGAACATCACAGATCTGCCGACATTCATCGGTATGCTGTGCCTGATGTTCGTGTTTGAGTGTGGCCAGCAGCGGTTTGACAGCGGGGGCGCCAATCTGTGAGAGTCCCAGTGCGGCATCGTTGCGGACTTCATTGATCGAAACATTCAGCCCCTCCATCAGAATTGGAATGGCCTGTTTCAGGATTTCTTCATTATCAGGATCGATTTTAGCTGCAGCCCAGGCAGCCGAGATTTTCAGATAGGAGTTATTACTTTCCAGCAGAGGGCTGATCTGCTTCATGGCAGGCTTCGCCTGGGGACCGATCTGCCTGAGTGACTGCAGGGCGTTATACTTGAGAATCACTGAATAGCCGCGCAGAATTTTGGCCAGTTCGGGAACTGCGGCAGCAGCATCCGGTCCGATCTTGCCCAGTGCGATAATCGCTTCACTGCGGGCTGCGACCGAGCCGTCCTTGACCACATTGATTAAGGCCGGCACCGCCGATTTGGCACTGGGGCCCAGTTCGCCCAGCTGGTGGGCTGCGAGTGCTTGCGCGTCTTCATTTTCGCTTTTCAGTTCCCGGACCAGCGAATCGACGTCCGTACTGGCTGCGAAAAGGAAAGGAGTCGAGAGCAGACAGATCGCCAAAGTGAGTCCTGCAGTAAGTAACTGACGCATGAGCATGGTTCCTGGAGCTGATCGTTGCGAGAGCCAGTCATCTGTGATAAGCAAAGAATTCATCTTACCTTCAGATGAAAGACTGGCGAAAAAGATTCGAGAACATTATGCTATAATAGATATCATGATGTGAGTTTAAAAATCAAGCAATTCTGCTCGGTTTCATCAGGAAATCACATAAGCCGTCTGCAACGAATCCGATTTCAAGCGGTCGGGCGAGGAACACTCAATTTACGCTCCGAGGTCTAAAATGAAAACAGTCACTTTGAAAATGAGCTTGTGTGGACTGGGAATCTTAATGCTGTTTTCTGCTGGTCATTTCCTGATGGCAGGGCCCTGGTACAGAAGCAGCAATGTTTACTACTGGCCTGGACGGTATAGCCCTGCTATCTACAGCCCCTGGTACGGAGGTTATTACTCTGGAGGCTGGGGCTCTCCGGTCGATGCTCTCGGTTCCCGATATCAGGGTATGGCCGATCTGGTGCGTGCTCAAGGACAGTCCCAGCTGGATCGCACAAAAGCCATGGTCAATTATCAGGATGCCCGGAGCAAGTATATCGATAACCAGAAAAAACTGGCTGATACTTACGTTTCGATGCAGAAGGCGCAGCGGGCCTACAACCAGGAAAAGGCTGCCATGGAGAAAGAACGGGAAGCCCAGCAGGAAGCCGCGCGGCAGAAACGGGTCGAAGCAAATGAGAAACGTCTGGCATCCGGGACCCCCGTGTATTATCAACCTGGTTTCACTCAAACTGATAGCAGCCTGAGTGCCAGTCAGCTGAATCCGGCAACGGGAGAGATTTCCTGGCCCGAAGCGCTGATGGGGGATGAGTACAAGGCTTCTCGTGACAAGCTGCAGGAACTCTTTAAGCTGCGTGACTCAACCGGCGCTACCTCTGAAATCTCTCAGGAGATTTATGACGAGGCGCAGGTGATGAAGAATCAGTTGCGGGGACAGATTAAGGATATGCTTCCCAATGACTATCTGGCAGCACGCCGCTTCATCGAAGGCCTGTCCAACATGGGCCAGAAAACTGTCAACAGCTGATTAAAGAATCTCTCACGAATGGCCCTCAAGTTTACGCTTAAACAGACACTCACGGTTTCTCTTGAAGTCGATTCGGTGAGTCATGCTTCAGTGAGCGGTCAGTCGCTGAAGCAGGTCTGTGCACTGCCGGTCCTGCACGGAAGCTGCCGGTCGACTCTGGGCGATTTCTTTGATGTGCAGCAGAGTGACTCAGATCCGGATCTGATCGTCTTCAGTGGTGATTGCTCCCGTGTTAAATATATTGGCGCTGGTCTGTCGACAGGTCGCATACGCGTCGAAGGTAATGCGGGTATGCACCTGGGGGCTGAGATGACCGGAGGCGAAATTCTCGTCCAGGGTGATGTGGCAGACTGTGCAGCAACCGAAATGAAGGGAGGCACTCTCAGCATTCAAGGCAATGCCGGTGATCTCCTGGGAGCTGCTTTTCCCGGCAGTAAACGGGGCATGCAGGGAGGCACGATCTTAGTCAACGGGAACGTCGGAAATGAGGCAGGCCAGCGGATGCGGCGTGGTTCGATCGTGATCGGCGGCAATGCGGGAGACGCGACCGGCTTTGATATGATTGCGGGTTCCATCTTTACTTTCGGAACAATGGGAGCACTGGCTGGTGCCGGCATGCGGAGAGGGACGCTCGGATTGCTGGGAGATGCTGGGGAGCCGGAACTGCTGCCTACGTTCCGTTACTCGTGTCTGTATCGGCCCACCTGGCTCTCATTTTTTCTACGACAATTGAAAGACGCCGGTTTCCCGGTACCGGAGAACTGTTTCAGCAGTGAATATCGACGCTATTGCGGCGATTTTCTGGCCTTAGGGAAGGGGGAAATTCTGGTTCGCCAGTAAAGGATGTTTCCCTTTTTCAGATGCTGCGTACCTGTCTGCCATGTCTGCTCAATTCAACATAGCTGACCGTCTTCGCCAGTCAGCTCAAGCCTGGCCTTTTCAAAAAGCAGTTGTCTTTCCAGCGGGGAAAGATCGACGGGGGCGGTATACTTACAGCAGCCTGACCTTTCAACAGCTGGATCAGGAGAGTGATCGCCTGGCTCGGGGACTGATCCAGCTGGGGGTGAGACCCGGCACGCGGATGGCACTGATGGTGCGCCCCAGCCTGGAGTTCATCGCTCTGACATTTGCCATGTTTAAAGCGGGGGCGGTGATCATACTGATTGATCCTGGTATGGGCCGCAAGAATATCATTCGCTGCCTGTCTGAAGTAGAACCGGAAGGCTTTGTTGCAATTCCTCTGGCCCAGCTGTTTCGCAAGCTCAAGCGACGAAGTTTTCCCAAAGCCCGGCTGAATGTGACAGTGGGAAAACCGGTTTTGACCTCGGGCATCGACTACCACTGGTTACTCGGGGCACAATGGACGCCTTTTGAAATCGTCCACCGGACCCGTACCGATCCGGCAGCGATCATTTTTACCAGCGGGAGCACCGGACCGCCGAAAGGGGTCGCCTATGAGCACGGCATGTTCTGGTCCCAGGTCGATCTGCTGCGCGATTACTACCAGATTCAACCAGGAGAAGTCGATCTGCCGGGATTTCCCCTGTTTGCACTGTTCAACTCAGCTATGGGGGTGACCACGGTCGTGCCCGATATGGATCCGACGAAGCCAGCCCGGGTCGATCCACGGAAAATCATCCGCCAGATGAATGACCAGGGAGTCACGCAGGCCTTTGGTTCTCCAGCGATGTGGAATCAGATCGGCCGGTACTGTGAAACGCACAACATCAAACTGCCTTCATTAAAGCGCGTCCTTTCTGCGGGTGCACCGGTACCGGTACACGTGATTGAACGGATGCGTCAAACATTTACCAGCCCGGACGCGGATATCAATACTCCCTATGGGGCGACGGAGTCATTGCCTGTGGCCTCTATCCGTGGAAGGGAAGTTCTGGAAGAAACTTCGCAGCAGACGGCTACCGGAGCCGGGACCTGCGTCGGCACGCCGTTTCCCGGGGTGCAGGTCAAGATTATTCAGATCCACAACAATCCGATCGCATCGATCGAACAGGCTGTGGAATTGCCGACTGGCGAGATTGGGGAGATCATCGTGCAGGGACCGATGGCCACCCGCGAATATTTTCTGCGTCCTGAAGCGACGCGTCTGGCCAAAATTCCGGATGGAGAACGGTTCTGGCATCGGATGGGGGACGTCGGTTATCGGGATGGACAGGGGAAGCTCTGGTTCTGTGGTCGCAAAGCGCACATGGTCGAAACAGCAGAAGGGTCCATGTTTACTATCTGCTGCGAGGCGATTTTCAATCAGCATCCGCGGATCTATCGCAGTGCCCTGGTGGGTGTTGGCTCCAGGCCGAATCAGCGGCCCGTGATCATCGTGGAACCGGAACAGGGGGACTTCCCCGAAAGTCAAACCGCGCGCGAGCAACTCACCGAAGAACTGCTCGAACTGGGGCAGGGAAATCCGCTGACGAAATCGATCAGCACCGTGCTGTTCCATCATTCGCTGCCCGTCGACATTCGGCATAATGTCAAAATCTTCCGAGAGAAGCTGGCACCATGGGCAGAAAGGCAGGTCGGATGAAAGTCCTCGTGACCGGGGGCGGCGGCTTCCTGGGGCTGTATATCGTCGAACAACTGGTGCAAGCGGGCGAAACGGTACGCGTCTTCTGTCGGGGGGAGTACCCGCGTCTCAAAGAACTGAATGTGGAAACGGTTCAGGGAGACATTCGGGACGCTGCTGCGGTACAGCGGGCCTGCGCAGGCATCGAGACCGTCTATCATACCGCTGCAGTCTCCGGGATCTGGGGGCCGTGGGATTATTTTTATGGCATCAATACGCAGGGAACATTGAACGTTCTGGATGCCTGCAAAACGCAGGGGGTGACCCGGCTGATTTACACCAGTTCACCCAGCGTAGTTTACGATGGCACTCCCCATGAGAATGCCAGTGAAAAGCTTCCCTACAGCCAGAATTTTCTCTGTCATTATCCTCATACAAAAATGCTGGCCGAAAAGGCGGTCCTGGCAGCCAATGGTGAGCAGGGGTTGGCGACGGTCGCTTTGCGGCCACATCTGATCTGGGGACCCCGCGATAACCATCTGATCCCCCGGCTGATTCAGCGTGCCAAATCGGGCCGATTACGCCAGGTCGGGACCGGCGACAATCTGATCTCGATGAGTTACGTCGAAAACGCGGCTGCCGCCCATCTGCAGGCTGCGGCGCGGTTGTTTTTTGACTCTCCCGTCGGAGGGCAAGCCTATTTTATCAATGAACCAGAGCCAGTGGTGATGTGGGAGTGGATCAATCAGTTGCTCACGACAGCGGGATTGCCACCCGTGCAGAAACGGATCTCTGCCAGGGCGGCGAACCGAATCGGTGCGGTTTTGGAGTTTTTGTACCGTACTCTGCATCTGCCAGGTGAACCGCCAATGACCCGCTTTCTCGCCTCACAGTTGAGCAGTTCCCACTATTACGACATCAGTCGTGCGCGGCTTGACTTTGGATATGCACCTCTGGTCAGTTTTGACGAGGCAATGCAGCGAATGGAGCCGGAACTGAAGCGCCTGGCCGCTCGTTGAACCGGGGAACTTTGTTTCTTCTGAGAAAACCGGACCTGCAGGTGAGAATCCCCCTTGGTGAAAGCTCGTCAGGTGATTAAACTTACGACGCACATCTTCTTTTGTTCTTTTGAAATCGTGGTTTGTCCTGCAGGTGAAGCGACCGCTGCGATTTGCGTGATTTGAGTTCTGAAAATGGAGTCGAAAATGGAGTCGTTTGATCTGTCGGAGCATGGTATCAATGTGGATTGGGTCATGCGGAACCCTGATCCTTCGATGTTGTACGAAGAAGCCATTCGCTATGAGCCGGGGACTTCGATCTCCGATACGGGGGCATTGATCGCCTATTCGGGCGAGAAGACAGGTCGTTCTCCGAAGGACAAACGCGTCGTCAAACACAAAAACTCCCAGGAAGATATCTGGTGGGGGGACGTGAATTACCCGCTGGAGCAGCATGCGTTTTACTGCAACCGGGAGCGGGCTACCGACTATCTGAATATCTGCCCCCACCTGTATGTGATTGATGCCTTTGCCGGCTGGGATCCGGAATACCAGATCAAGGTCCGTGTGATCTGCTCGCGACCCTATCATGCGCTGTTCATGCACAACATGCTGATTCGACCTACCGAAGAACAGTTGAAAGATTTCGGAAAGCCGGACTACGTAATTTACAATGCGGGTACTTTTCCCGCGAATCGTTTCACCACGGGGATGACTTCCAAAACCAGCGTTGATTTGAGCATCGAAGATGGTGAGATCGTCATCCTGGGAACCGAGTATGCCGGCGAAATGAAAAAGGGCATCTTTACGGTGATGAATTACCTGATGCCCAAACGCGGAATTTTGTCGATGCACTGCTCGGCGACTGCAGATAAGCAGACGGGGCGTTCTTCGGTGCTGTTCGGGTTGTCGGGGACGGGGAAGACGACTCTCTCGGCTGACCCCAAGCGGTATCTGATTGGTGACGATGAACACTGCTGGACCGATAACGGTATTTTCAATATCGAGGGGGGCTGTTACGCAAAAGCGATCTATCTGTCTCGCGAAAATGAACCGGAGATCTTCCAGGCGCTGCGTTACGGGGCGGTGCTGGAGAATGTGGTCTATGATGAAGCACGGCACCACGTGGACTTTAACGATACGAGCTTCACGCAAAATACGCGGGGAGCCTATCCGATCGAATATATGACCAGTGCGAAAATTCCCTGCGTGGCGGATCATCCCACCGATGTGATCTTCCTGACCTGTGATGCGTTTGGCGTGCTGCCTCCCGTAAGTAAACTGACTCCCGAGCAGGCCATGTATCACTTTATCAGTGGTTATACCGCGAAGGTGGCGGGCACAGAGATGGGAGTCAACGAACCGGAAGCGACGTTCTCACCCTGTTTTGGCGGCCCGTTCCTCGTCTGGCATCCCGGAAAATATGCGGATCTGCTGGCGGAGAAAATCCGCAAGTACAATGCGAATGTCTGGCTGGTCAACACCGGCTGGAACGGCGGTGCTTATGGGGTGGGCAACCGTATCAGCCTGCAGCACACGCGGGCAATCATTGATGCGATTCATTCAGGAACGCTCAACCATGCTCCGACAGAGGTTGATCCGATTTTTGGAACTGCAACGGTTACCAAATGCCCCGATGTGGATTCCAAAATGCTGGTGCCTCACAACTCCTGGGCTGATCAGAGTGCCTACAAAGAGACCGCGAAAAAACTGGCACATGCATTCAATCAGAACTTCATGAAGTATTCCTCCGGCGTTTCAGAAGAAGTCCTCGCGGCAGCACCCCAGGTTTAGATTTCATTTTTATCTGATCTGCAAAGCTGGTCGACCTGTTTGAGTAATGTCGGAATACGATATTCACCATGCATGGACTGGATTTTCTGTTGCGCTTCCGTCAGCGGAATACCCATGGCTGTCACGAATAGTGGATTCTGACTGCTGCCCCGCAGGATCTCGGTTTCCGTGGGAGTCTCGTTGAAACGGGATTTCGCCACCCCGATGACGGGTGTCTCTGAACCCAGCTCCTGAAAAAGATGCGCACCCAGTCCGGGTCGCTGATCTGCTCCCAGTGTGACGAAGCCGTCAATGACAACAGTTTCGAGTTTCTGTTCTACCTCATCGATCAGCGCGAGCAGGCAGGGAAGCTCACGTTTATAGAACTGTCCCGGTTCGTATTCGGCGACCTGGGGAATCGATTTCAGAAGGGATTTCGTGGCTTGATCGGATTCCCAGTCCTCGAACAATATTCCCGCTACGGTGGCTGAGTCGTCAGGGTGGTAGTAGACATCCAGAGCTAGATTCACAGGAAAGGCTTTCCGGATTAAAACAGGATCTCATATAATGTGGTTGACTGGCAGGATTGTATCATAGCTGTCAGGAAACACTTTGCCAGTCTGGAATCACTGACATCAGGAGTTGTGGAAATCAATGTGGGATGTAAAACGAGACCCACTGGCTGACTCGCAAAAGATCCGTTTCCTGCTGGAAGAAAATGCACAGAGTCTTAGCTTTGCAGACGTGCTGGAAAGATGGCGGGAGTGTCCTGACTTCAGTCTGTGGTTCAGCCAGCAACTGGCGGAATTGCCTTTCACTGCGTTTCGCTGGGAAACGCCTGCGGTGACTGCATCCACTGTGTCTCGACTTTTCGAGTTTGTGGTGATCGACAGTCCGGCTCTGGTCCGCCAGGCCGATCGAACCGCATTTACGGAGCATTTTTCATCTGCAGCACCTGAATCTGTCGTGAGCTTTTCCAATCTGAGAGGGGATGCCATTCTGGTCGTTCCCTGTCCCTCCCATTCAGCGGTGGATTATTGTCACCTGGCGGACTTTGTGCGTGGTGCGTCTGAATTGCAGCAACAGGAACTCTGGAAGACTGTCGGCACCGTGATGCAGGCCCGTCTCAATGAGCAGCCGGTCTGGCTAAGTACTGCAGGGGCGGGAGTTGCCTGGCTGCATGTCCGACTGGATGACCGACCGAAATATTATGGACATCAGCCTTATCGCTCAGAGAGAGTCTGATTTACTTCCCAGAGAATTTCTTTTCCAGCGTCAGGATCGCTTGTTTCACATCTTCCAGGGTACCAACCGCGACAAACACCTGAAAAGCGTATTTCCCGGGAGGCACACCCTGCGGATTCCGTACGCGAAACACACAGTTCCATTTTACCACTTTCTGAGGTGTAAAGCGGAAGCGACCGTAGCCGGCGTGCTCAAAGCCGGGGGAGGGTTGATCGGGCGAAAAGACCCCCATCGCGTACCGTTGATCTTGAGTGCTTAAAATAACGGGATCTTTCTGTTCGCCCGGCCCATCATCGAGCGGTTGCAGTTTGCCGGTTTCCGGATTGAGTTTCCAGAACAACTCAAACTCCGCAGGCATGTAGCCGGTGAGTGCTTCAAACTGGGCGTAGGTGTGGTGTTCCCCCTTAGGGATGGTAAAGGTGGCGCGATAATCGAGCACCTGGTCGAGGTTCTGGTAGCCGATCCGGACCTGTTTAGAAAGCAGATGGTTGGAAAGGGTCTTTTGATTAAGTGCCGGTCTGCCGGATGATTTCTGTCCGGGAGCCAGCCAGAATGCCATCTGGGTCGTCGTCTTTAATTCATTCTCCCGGGCCTGCAGGTGGAGCAGTTTGCTGGAAGAAGTGGGGCCCGCGCCGTCCGATCGCGAGCCGGCTTCGGTGGGATTAAATCGTTCAGCCCAGAATTCACCTGACTTTCCACAGTCAAAGCTGGCGGCAGACTGCAGCTGTCTGCCATGATCAAAACTGTCGATGAATTCTTTGCCGTTCCAGGTCAGTGAATGAATTGCCCCCGCCAGTCGGTTGGTCGTGGTGATGACAATTTCTGAATCTCCAGCCTTACGCCGGATCACTGCATTGCCATTGGGAGCAGCCTGCGTCACTCCGGCAATCAACAGCAAAGCAGACAAGATAAGAAAACAGTGAATGGATCGACGGGAGTTACACAAAACGAGTGACATGCAGGAGTTTCCTCTCAGAAACAAAGTTTTCTGTTTTTTTCTGGAAAGTGCTTTTGTAGCAGGGGTACGATGGAGGCAGAACTGGGCAAAAATCACTGACTGGGGAGGGTTCTGTGTCTGGGAATCAGGGTTTGCAACCGGGACGACGAATGAGGCTGCCATTGAGCCGCCGGTTCATTGTAGACTATCTCTATTTCACCAAAAAAGTTCCCAGCCAGCCCATCGCCCGCCTCTGTAATGTAAAACAACTTATCACGTTACGCAAACAGATTCCGCAGCGGATTGGCTGGTCTGCATTGATGCTAAAAGCAGCAGCAACACTCGCGGAGCGTAAACCTGAGTTGCGCTGTTGCTACATGAAGTGGCCCTGGCCACAGCTTTATCTACATCCACGACAGATCGCCTATCTGGCTGCCAGTCGCACTGTGGATGGTGTGGATTGGTTGTTCTTTCATCGAATTGAGCGTCCCGAGCGTTGTACGCTGATTGAGATTCAGGAGTCGATCGATGAATTTCGATCTCAACCTGCGGAAAAGAATCGCCTGTTCCAAAAGCGGCGGAATTTTTCCCGGTTGCCTTGGTTCATGCGCAGAGTTGTCTGGTGGTCTGCACTGAGCCTGTCAGCCCGTCTCAGGACCAGCCTCACGGGAACATTGGGTGTGACCTCCGTTTCTCAGCATGGAGCGACCAGTATCAGTCCACCTACGCTGGGCAATCTGGTTGTTAGTTATGGTCCGGTTCAAGACGACGGTTCTGTGCAGGTCACGTTCGTCTACGACCACCGGATTCTGGACGGGGGAATCGTGGCGCGGGCATTGCAGGAATTCGAGTCGATCTTGAATGGTGAAATCGCTGAAGAACTGACTGACCTGTCTCAACAGGCCGAATCGCAACAGGTTGCTCTGACTTATGTCCCTCTTCAGCCATCATCCAGTCAGCAGCCTGCTCATAGAGTTCCCTCTTTCCGGAAGCAGATTCAGCCAAAATGAATTGCAGAGCTGATTTCTGGTCCAGCCGGCGCATGTCTTTGAAAATCTACGTTCTAGAGGGTACTTCGTTGGTGACATTTCCAATGTGACTGATTGTTCCCTGCTTAGCAGTCAGCATCAAGTCAGGCGAGTGAACCGAATCGATCCTTGCTATGCTTCAAACCCGGGTGGAATCTGGTCCTTCGACTGAAAACGTTCGCCATCAGGATTGTTTTCATCAACCACCCAGGGATCGCCATGATTATGATAACCGCATCGCTCCCAGTAGCCAGGGGTGTCTTCGGCGACGAACTCGATCCGCTTGAGCCACTTCGCACTCTTCCAGGCATAGAGCAGGGGGACGATCAGCCGTAACGGACCGCCATGGTCCGGATCGAGGGGAGTCCCGTCGTGTGTGTCGCACAGCAGCACATCTTCTGACTGGAAGTCGGCCAGGGGGAGGTTGGTTGTCCACTCTCCATCATAGCCAGTCGCGATCACAAAACGGGCAGCCTGTTGTACACCAGCCCGTTGCATGATTTCACGTGCCGAGACCCCTTCCCAGAGATTACCCAGTCGGGACCAGCGTGTGACACAGTGGAAGTCGGCGAAAACCCGGGTGCGTGGCAGCCGTTGATATTCGTCCCAGCTGAAAGTGAGCGGCGTGTCGACCAGGCCTCCGACTTCAAGTTTCCAGGTGTCGAGATCAATCTGGGGGACCGTGGTGGCGTGGAGAACGGGCCACTTGCGGGTCCGGCTCTGGCCTGCGGGAATCCGTTCGGAGCGATGGGTGTCGGCGCTGATGATGATACCGGACTCCGGAGTCGGGGGGAGCGGTGGATTGTCGGCCTGGTATTTTTCATCGTCCGAGGTGTTATACATCTGTAAGCTCCGCAGGGGGTTAAGTAGTGCCTCAGGCTCTCTTTGACAGCGTGAAATATACGAAAATCATCGATTTTATCCAGACGTAGATATTACAAATGCCCCAGACTTGGCACATTGGTTGCATTTCAGTATGAAAAAGTCATTCTTATGATCGGAGTGAAGAGTTGGTCAGAGGGCAAGACCGCCATTGACCATATTTTTCAAAATAAATAAACTTCGGGAAGAGAAGAACTTACAAAAATTAAATATCTTCTGGACCGTCAAAGGTAGGAGACCTCACTCTATTTACGTAGTGAGAGGTGCAAAGGGGCTCCCTGCCAGTATGACAGTGAGCTCCGACTGCCCGGAAGCAGTAATCGACTATATTTTAGAGAATTCGAGTTCGGGTTACATAATGGAATTCCTTGATAAACTGGGTGAGTGGCTGACAACAGTTACAGCATGGTTGGAACGGTTTCTGACAGGGTTGTTCGGCTCTTCCAACGAGCGACAAATCCGCAAGCTGGGCTTTGTGCGTGACAAAGAGGGCCGCGATGAGATTCTACCTGGTTCGATGCTCGCCGAAATTGACAGCTTCGAACCGGAGTTAATGAAACTCACCGATGAAGAGTTGAAGCAGACGGCGGATAAGCTCAGGGCGCGACTGGCGGCTGGTGAAACGCTGGATGATCTTCTGACATATGCCTTTGCTGCGGTGCGGGAATCCGCACGGCGGAATCTGAATATGCGGCACTATCCGGTGCAGATGATCGGTGGTTACTTCCTGCACAACGGAACGATCGCGGAAATGGTGACCGGGGAAGGTAAGACGCTGGTCTCCTCCCTGCCTGCTTTTCTGAATGCACTGGCCGGTAAGGTCCATATCGTGACGGTCAATGATTATCTGGCCCTCCGCGACATGGAATGGATGGGACCGATTCATATTGCTCTGGGGCTGACCGTGGGGGCGATTCAGTCGCGCATGGGACCCGAAGAACGCCAGAAACATTATGCCTGTGACATCACGTACGGTACGAACAACGAATTCGGGTTCGATTACCTCCGTGACAACATGAAGCCCGTCAAGGAACTGCAGGTACAGGGACCGCTCAATTTCGCGATCGTGGACGAAATCGATAACATCCTCATCGACGAAGCCCGTACGCCACTGATTATTTCCGGTCCGGCCCAGGATGATGTTTCGAAGTATTCCCGGGCCAATTCGGTCGCGCTGAAACTGAAAGTTGGCGAAGATTTTGAAGTCAAAGAAAAAGAGCATACCTGTCACCTGACCGATGCCGGTGTGAAACACGCCGAAGAACTGGCCGGTGTGGAAAGCTTTTATACTGCCGGCAACATGGAGTGGCCGCACCTGATCGACAATTCTCTTAAGGCGCATCACCTGTATAAACGCGACGTGAACTACGTCGTGCAGCAGGGTGAAGTGATCATCGTCGATGATCACACCGGTCGTCTGATGCCCGGTCGTCAGTGGGGCGATGGTCTGCACCAGGCCGTGGAAGCGAAAGAAGGGGTGAAGATCAAGGAAGAGTCACAGACGCTGGCGACGATTACCCTGCAGAATTTCTTCAAACTGTACGACAAACTGGCCGGGATGACCGGTACGGCAATGACCGAGGCCGAAGAATTCTGGAAAATCTATCAGCTGGATGTGGTCACGATTCCCACCAACCGCCCGATGAAACGGATTAACTTTCCTGACGTGATTTACCAGACCGAGAAGGAAAAGTGGAACGCGATTGCCGATGAAGTGCGTGAAGTACACAAAACTGGTCGGCCCATTCTGGTCGGGACGGTTTCGATTGAACAGTCAGAAATCGTCAGTCACCGATTGAGCAAATATGGCATTCCTCACGATGTTCTCAACGCGAAACACCACGAACGTGAAGCGGAAATCATCGCCCAGGCGGGACGTAAAGGGGCCGTGACGATCGCAACCAACATGGCTGGTCGTGGTACCGACATTATCCTCGGCGGAAGTGCAGAGCATCTGGCGTGGGAAGAGTTGAGCCAGAAATATGAATCCCGCATCGAAGTCCCGAAGGCGGAATGGGACGCCAAGGTCAAGGAGATCGAAAAGCGGGAAGGGATGGATGTCGAAGGCGAAGAGGTCATGGAACTGGGCGGGTTGCATGTGATCGGTTCAGAGCGGCATGATTCCCGCCGGATTGACCTGCAGCTCCGCGGTCGTTCCGGACGCCAGGGGGACCCGGGTTCCAGCCGGTTCTTCCTGTCGCTGGAAGATAAGCTGATGCGTGTCTTTGCCGGCGAGTGGGTGAAAAATATTCTGGCACGCCTGGGGATGGAAGAAGGGGAAGCCATCGAAAGCGGTATGGTTTCCAAGCGGATCGAAGGCGCCCAGAAGAAAGTCGAAGAACGCCATTTTGAACAGCGTAAGCATCTGCTCGAATATGATGAGGTGATGGACGAGCAGCGGAAGGCTGTTTACGGTTACCGCCAGCAGATCCTGGATGGCTGCAACTGTCGTGAACTGATTATTGATATGATTCAGAGGCAGGTTGACGAAGAAACCGATCGCCTGCTCGACAGCAGTTATCGCTGGGATACGATCGCTGCCTGGTCAACCCAGGAAGCACATATCGAAGTTGAAGCTTCCAGTGTCCGGGATATGACTTATGAGCAGCTGGTCAGCTATCTGAAAGACGAAGCCAGTGTGCAGGCTGACGACCTGATCGCGGAACAGATCAGCGAGAATCTGCCGGAAGAATATGAAGACGACTGGAACTGGCAGGCGCTCGCGAAATGGGCCAATGCGCACTACGGTCTGAATTTGAACGACCGTGAGTTAAGGAAGATCGGCCGTGACGGACTGCATCAGTTCCTTTACGATCACGCACTGAAATCGATTGAACGAATCGATTTTTCCCCGCTGGAGACCTTCCTGGATGCAGAGTGGGGAATCCGTTCCCTGTCCGGCTACCTGAATTATCAGTTTGGTCTGGAAGTGGATCCTGAGGAGTTCAAGGACCTGAGTATTCCAGAGGCCAAGAACAAGGTTCTGGAAAAAGTCAAAGAACTCTACCGGGAAAAAGAAGTTAGCTTCCCGGTTACCGTGGGGATGTATAACTTCCTGGGGAATCAGCAGCAGGGGAACGAGGCCAACAGTCGAGTCGGTCTGGTAAAGTGGGCGAATTCCCGCTTCCATTCCAATCTGGATCTGGAAGCACTCAAAGGCAAACAGATCAGTGAAATCCAGAAGATTCTCTCTGCTGAAAGCGAAAAGGTATTCGTCAATGGGGAGGCTTCTACCCGGATTGAGAAATATCTTTCCGAAGCCTATTCGGAAGACCTCGCGGTAATGGGGACACCAGCCGAAGACAAGGAAGCCACACTTCAGGAACTGGCAACCTGGGCACAACAGGAGCTGGAACTGGATGTGACCACTGAAGAGCTGGAGCCGCTCTCCACCGATGAAGTCCGGACGCGCCTGTACCAGGCTTACAATAAACGTTACCGTCCCGAACTGAGCCAGGCCGAGCGTTCGCTGATTCTGGAAGTGCTGGATACATCGTGGAAAGACCACCTGTATTACATGGACCATCTGCGGTCCGGGATTGGGCTGGTCGGCTATGCTCAGAAGGATCCGAAAGTCGAATATCGCCGCGAAGGGATGAAGGCCTTCGACGCGATGTGGGGGCGAATCGGCCAGCAGGTTACGGCTGCCATTTTCCGGTTGGAAAAACAGAGTCCGGATTTTGTCGGATCATTGTGGCAGGTGACCTCGACTGTTCACGAAGAAATCACTGACGATTACGTTTCTGATGAGCCAACCGGCGAGCATGAAAGTGCTCCCGAGCCAGCACAACGGTCGATCGAACCGATTGTAAACCAGCAGCCGAAAGTCGGCAGAAATGATCCCTGCCCCTGTGGCAGCGGGAAGAAATACAAAAAGTGCTGCGGCCAGAATGCGTAGATTCTGGTTATAAACACTATAGATTATCGTAAGGGGAATGGACTCCCGTGCGTTTATTTTCGTATCTGTTGAATCTGGCCTACGGTCTGCTGCTGATTGCGGTTTCCCCCGTCCTCGCCTACCGGGTTCTGGTGTTGAAGAAATATCGGTCCGGATGGAGCCAGAAATTTCTCGGTAAGTTACCAGAGCGCGACGGGGAGCGGCCCTGTTTCTGGTTTCATGCAGTCAGCGTGGGTGAAGTGCTGCAACTGCCTCCCCTGATTGCGATGCTTGCAGAACAGCATCCCGAACTGGAATTCGTGATCTCGACAACCACCCACACCGGGTATGCAGTGGCGCAGGAAAAATTTCCCGATCATACTATCTGCTATTTTCCTCTGGATTTCTCTTGGGCCGTCAAGCGGGGGCTGAAACGGATCCGCCCTGCTGCTGTGATCCTGGTCGAAATGGAACTCTGGCCGAACTTTGTGCTGGCAGCAGAACAGTTGCAGATCCCGGTTTCCATTATCAATGGTCGTTTAAGTGAAAAGAGCTTTCGTGGGTATCGGCGTTTACGGGCACTGATCGGCCCGCTGTTAAATCGCCTGCAGCTGATTGCCGTGCAGACGGATACCTATGCCGCTCGATTTGCGCAACTGTCTGGTACGACGGAGCGGATTCAGGTCACCGGGTCGATCAAATTCGATGGAATTGAAGTAGAGCGGAGTAATTCTCTGACACAGGAATTGCGAGAGGCATTTCAGCTGAAACAGAATGAATCAGTCCTGATTGCCGGCAGTACTCAGGATCCTGAAGAACGAATCGCTTTGGAGATCTATCTGGAAATCCGTCGGCAGTTTCCCGATCTGCGTCTGATTCTGGTCCCCCGCCATCAGGAGCGGTTTGAGGACGTGGCGACGCTGGTCAGGAGTTATGGCCTGCCACTCATTCGTCGGAGTCATCAGTCTCAGGAAGATCAGAGTCAGCTGATTCCGTTTACAACCTCAGAACGGCCACCAGTCTGCCTGTTGGATACCCTGGGAGAACTGAAAGCCTGCTGGGGACTGGCTGATTATGCGTTTGTGGGCGGCAGCCTGACAAAACGCGGAGGGCAGAATATGATTGAGCCCGCCGGTTACGGGGCCGCGTTGATGTTCGGTCCCAACACCTGGAATTTCAAGGATATTGTTGCCGCGCTTCTACAGCATCAGGCGGCGACGGTTGTCCGCAATCAGCAGGAACTGCAGGCACAGTTGACGGCCTGGCTGCAGGATCCCGAGTCTGCCCGGGAGCAGGGGGCACGGGCTCAGGCTTTTGTGATGAGTCAGCGGGGCGCCACACAGCGCACAGCCGAACTACTGGCACAGTCTCTGGTCGGGACAGCAAAGTCTGCGGGGAAGGCGGCTTAAGCAGAGGGCTGAACATACCCTGTTTCACAGGCCAGAAACGGGGAAAATCTTTTGAGAAACCTTGGGTAAAACACGAAGCTGGAGTGAAGAGACGCTTGTTGAGTCCTCTTCAAATTTCTACAATTATGCACTGTCTCAGAATTACGTAAGCGTCCGCTGTCTGCGTAGCGCTGACGTGGGATGAAATCTCTTTACAGTGGCTCAAGAGATACTGAGGTCAGCCCCCGAGGGCTCGCCCCATTTTCTGGCCAGGTACAATGCAATTATAGGGTGGAGTGACGCATGGCTAAATTTTCGTTCACAAGTGAATCTGTCAGTATGGGACATCCTGATAAAGTCTCAGATCAGGTTTCTGATGGCATTCTGGATGCACTGCTGGCTGGCGATCCCTACTCACGCGTCGCTTGTGAAACTTTGTGTACCACCGACTTTGTCCTGCTCGCAGGAGAAATCACCAGCAACGCGAATGTCGACTACGAGAAAATTGCCCGCGATGTGATTCGGGATATCGGATATACCAGCGAAGACATCGGTTTCAATGCGGATACCTGTGAAGTGCTGGTCAAGCTGCATCAGCAGAGTGCTGACATTGCCCAGGGGGTCGATGCTGAAGGAGCTGGCGACCAGGGGCTGATGTTCGGCTATGCCTGCAATCAGACCGAAGAATACATGCCGGTGCCGATTGCCTTGTCTCACCGGATTCTGAACAAGCTGACCGAGATCCGCCAGAACGGCGAAGTCAACTGGTTACTTCCGGACAGCAAAAGCCAGGTGACCGTGGAATACGAAGACGGTAAGCCAGTTGGGGTATCTGCCGTTGTTGTGTCCACACAGCATACCGACGACGTTACACAGGCTGAGATTCGCGAGTTCATCATCGAGAAGGTGATTAAAGAAGTTATTCCCGCCGACTTTTTAACAGACGAAACCAAATATCACATCAATCCGACCGGACGGTTCGTGATTGGTGGGCCTCATGGTGATGCCGGACTGACCGGTCGTAAAATTATCGTTGATACCTATGGCGGCTGGGGTCGTCACGGTGGTGGTGCCTTCAGTGGAAAGGATTCGACGAAAGTCGACCGTTCCGCCGCCTACATGGCACGTTACATCGCCAAGAATATCGTGGCCGCCGGTCTGGCAACAGAATGTGAAGTCCAGCTTTCCTATGCGATTGGTGTGGCTGATCCGACCAGCGTTTATGTGGATACCAAGGGGACTGCCGTCATTCCGGAAGAGAAAATTTCGGAACTGGTGCGTGAACTGTTCCCGCTGAATCCGCAGGGAATCATCGAACACCTGCAGTTGCGTCGTCCCATTTTCAGAAAGACCACCTGGGGCGGACATTTTGGCCGGAACGATCCCGATTTTACCTGGGAAGCGACCGACAAAGCAGCCGAACTGAGAGATGCAGCCGGCCTGGGAAATGAAGTTCCCGAGCCTCAATTTGCCATCTCCTGATTGTCAGACACAATCGATTATCTGAAATCAGAGACGCCGGGCAGAATGGAGGACGCTCGACATGACAACATCGAATCCGAGTTTTGATCCGATCAGGGAACGATCCACAGGGGAGAAGTCATCTCAGCAGAGATGGCTTTTCCCTTTTCTGTTACTGGGAACGAATCTGTTGCTGGCCACAGGCCTGGTATTGCTGCGTACCGTTGGCTGGTTGCAAATCAGGCAGAGCTTTATGCCCCTGTTGGTCACAGGCATCCTGCTTTCCGGTTCTGCAGCTCTTGTACTGTTCACTCTGCATCGGAAACGTATCATTTCCCAGTTTGAGGAACGCAAACCTCTTTTCAGTCTGGCCCTGGTGGTGCCTGTACTCATGGGGATGCTGGCGGTCCACCCGGCTGAGGGGTTGTCGTTACCCGGGATCTACTTCTTCAGCGTGGCCTATTTTATGGCGTTTGCCGGCGTTCTGGAGTGGCTCAATCGAGAGGCAATTCAGTCCCGGGAATCAGAATTGCTCCCTTTTGAAGAACGCGGGCAGCCTGATGAAGCTCGGGAACCTGCCGCTTTAGAGTTGAATGAAACTGCAGGTGATAATGAAGCGCTGTTCGCCGCCCTGCTGGAGCAGAAGCCCTCAGTTGCAGAGGATCATACTGACGAATTGAAGGAAGCTGACTGCTCCCAGTGGATGAACCGTTCCATTGATCATGCAGGTTGCGAAACGGTCGAAGGGGGCATCCAGATCCACTTCGATAAACAACAGCGGTTGCATATCGTGCATCTGAGCCTGAACCCGCCTCTGGAGGGAACGCTATCGGTTACCAGTGAAGTGGAGGATGGGGCCGGGATCCGAACCCGGATTCTGGAAAACAGGGCTTATGGGGTCAGTATTGAAGTCAAACGGACCCAGAATCTGGAAGAGGAATTTCAGAGCCAACTGCATTATCTGATTGCCAGTCGCCCTGCCTCTGAGGACGTAGCCTGAGATTCGGGAAATCCCCACGATTGAAGTAACCGCCTGGTATTTCAGGCTCTGGGTGAATTTGTCGCGAGAAATAAGAGTAAAATGTGTCAAAATAGGGGTTTATGTTTATTTGCAGAGCTCTGGATTTTGCCTATATTATAGCATAGTTGGAATTTTCTAAATTTCGCTAGTTTCCAATTTTATGAATCGCTATACTTTGCGGTCATTAGTCAGTGTTTGTGTTCTACAATCTGACTGGCAATGAAGTGTGAGAAGGATCGTTTCCTGCCTTACCCCAATCTTTATAGCTTATTGGTTACTTTGGCGTCAGCGTTTTGGTAATCAGTTAGTGCATCTGCATTTATCGCAGAATCTCAATCTAAAAGATTCTGTAGTGAATGGAAATTGTGCTGCATCACGACAGGACGCGTGTTGAATGGAGGTTGAACTCTGCCCTTGTTGCGAGTTTGACAAAGACTGAATAAGGATGTCAGGAACATGCACAAGATGTCTTTAAAAGTTCAAACGAAAAATCAGGTGAACTCAGCCGATCTGGAGTCTGTACTGGACGCGTCCGGTCTGTTGGGCCAGCAGTTGAATCTGGCACCTGAAAATAAAAAAATAGAGAGCAAGCGTGGTCGCCAGGTGATTAGTCAACGAACTAATTCATTGTTGGGAGTCCAGATTGTTTCCAGTGGTTCGTACGTGCCAGACAATGTGGTCACGAATCAGGACCTGCAGAAACGATATGGTTTTGACCCGGAATGGATTGAACAGCGAACGGGAATTTTGGAGCGTCGGCATGCTCCTGAGGGGATCGCCACCAGCGATCTCTGCTACGAAGCAGCGCAGAAAGCAATTCGTGCGGCCCGCGTGAACCCGGAAGACATCGATCTGCTGATCGTCGGAACGTTTACCCCCGATTTCCAATGTCCCTCCGTTGCCTGCCTGGTTCAGGATCGTCTGGGCCTGGATGCACCCGCAATTGATCTGCAGGCTGCCTGTGCCGGTTTCATGTATGCTCTGGTAACAGCAGCCCAGTATGTCGCCACCGGTAACAGCAAACTGGCTCTGGTGATTGGCGGCGATTGCAACAGTCGGATTGTCAATCCGGAAGACCGCCGTGTAGCCCCGCTGTTTGGCGATGGCGCCGGGGCAGTGCTGCTGGCAAAAGGAGATCCCCATCAGGGTTTGACCTGTTATCAGACTGGATCTGATGGCAGCGGCTGCTCACTACTGGATCGACCGGCAGGTGGTACCCGCAATCCGGCAACCGCGGAAGACATCAAAGAGGGGCGGCATTTCCTGAACATGGATGGTCGCAGTGTCTTCAAGTGGGCTGTTCGTACCGTGGCTGATTCGATTGATCTGATGCTGACCAAGACCGGCATGAGCGTGCACGATGTCGATCTGTTTCTGATGCATCAGGCCAACATTCGTATCATTGACTCTGCCTGCGATCAACTGGGGATTCCCCGCGAAAAGGTATACAATAACCTGGATCGCTACGGTAATACCTCTGGCGGTTCGATTCCCATTGTGCTGGATGAGGCGTTTAACGCCGGGCGGATCAACCGGGGTGATACGATCCTTTTAAGCGGTTTTGGTGCCGGGCTCGCCTGGGGCACCGGACTGTTCCGCTGGTAACAGCCGGAAACTTCTTTCGCTTTTACCCGTTAGCTGCCATAAGAGAACTCTCTGACTCAGGAGTTTTCCTCTGTCTGGGTTTCCTCGTCTGTCGAAGCGTCGTCTGCACCCACGGGCCGCTCAATAATGGGTTCGCCTGATTTCGCAACTCCCGCCAGCGGCAGCTCATTAGCCTCTTCCTGTTCTTCATCCGCGACATAGACGTGATCCAACGGTGTGCCGTCATCACATTTGCGGAGCAGGAAATAGATGACTGTGCTGGCAGACCAGAAGAAGCTGATGACAAAACCCGAAAACAGCAGGTTCAGAATCGAGCCCCAGCCGAGGGAAATGGTTGTTGCCAGCGTGGGTTGATCCTGCTGAAACAGGTTTTGTGCCTGTGCGCTGCCCATGCCCCAACTGACGCCCCAGTAAGCCAGGTAAGACATCAGCTGCAGCAGAACTGCTGCAAAGAACAGGCAGAGTGCTCCGTAACAGAGTGTGACGACAGCCAGCCAGAGAAAATACCAGATTCGGCCAAACAGATAGCTGAAGATCCGGCTCAGACCGTCGAAGCCATCGCTGTCCTCGACACTGATCGTGGTCATCATCAGCGGCCAGCCGGCCAGTGTCACCAGCAGAATCAAAGTCATCACAAAAGCGAACAGAAACGCCAGCCCCCAGAGCAGGCTTACTATCACACCTCCGGCACCAGGGATATTTCCAAACAGGCCGATCAGCAGGCAGAGCACCCAGAAGAAGCCCATTCCAGCAAAGGGGAGCAGGGGAGCACTCACCAGCGAGAGGATTCGTTTCAGTGAAAAGCCGAGTGCAGCCCGGCAGCCGATATGATCATCCTGGGCAAACTGGATTGCGGCGATCCGGGTAATGGCCCCGCCAAAGATGGCCCAGATAATCACTGCCCACAGCAGCTGTGTTGTCGCGTAGGCGAGCGCACTCCAGCTGGCTCCGGTTTCGAAAAGCGTCTGCACCGGTCTGGTAAAGAATGACATCGGCTCCAGCAGTGTTGCGGGAGACAGGAGTTCTCCTGAATGAGAGGCAGAAAGTCCTGTCAGCCCCTCTACGCTCAGGGAGTGTGGAACTGAGCTCGATGACGGAGGCGGAAACTGAATCGTGTGCTGAATAGAAGCGATTCTGGTTGTCGGGGGTGCTTCCGGAGCGAAGGGAAGCTTGTTGAACAGATAGTTCCCCAGTGACAGCATCAGGAGGCCGGCAATGGCGAGCAGGATTTTCTGGAAATCAATCGCCAGGCGAAAGACCCGGAACAGATGCAGCCAGGGGAAGAGAATTTTATAGGGAATCGGTTCTGAGAGCAGCGACGTTTTTTGATTCATCTTCATTAGAAAGACTATCCACAGGAGATGAGACAGATGGTGATCTGATAGCTGAGTGCAGGCTGAGAACTGACCTTCCCGGCCCACCAGTCCAATTGAGGCGTATTATAGACAGTCAGACAGAAATGATGCTATGGCAGACTGCGATCTAACGCATTTCTCAGACAGATTTTACCGTTTGGCCTGTCAGAGGCTGCTCGCTGAGTGATTCCGGGTCCGGGCGCGCTGTTTTTTTGACGGGTGCCGTACAGGATTGATAGATCAGTGGAATCGCCAGCAGAGTGATGATGGTGCCCGCGAGCAGTCCTCCCACCACGACTCGTGCCATCGGGGCTTGCAGCTCTCCCCCTTCGCCCCAGCCCAGGGAGATCGGGATCATGGCCAGCACGGTGGTGAGCGTAGTCATCAGGATGGGACGGAAACGACGTGTGGCGGCCTGCATGATCAGGTCTGAAATCGGTTTTTCCGGATAGCGTCGCTGGAGCTGGTTAATGTAATCCACCAGCACGATCGCATTATTCACGACGATTCCGGACAGGACCACGATTCCAATGAAGGATTGCACGTTCAAGGTGGTTTCCGTGAAGACAAAGACCCAGATGACCCCAATCATGCCCAGGGGGACGGCAAACAGAATGTAAAACGGATCGCGAAGTGATTCATATTGCGAGGCCATGATCATATACATCAGGATGATCGCCAGCACAAATCCCTGCTGCAGTGCATTAAAGCTTTTCTGTTGCTCTTCCCAGTCGCCGGCAACACTCACTGAAAATCCGGAGGGTATCTGAATCGCGTTCAGATTCTCTTCCAGTTCCGGGACAATGCTGCCCAGGTCGCGCCCCTCGACATCGGCAAAGATCCGCAGGACCCGTTGCTGATTCTGGCGTTCAATCACGACCGGAGCTTCGTCTGATTCAAAGCGGAGCAGGTTTTTGAGGGGGATTGTCCGTCCATCTGTGGTGGTGACACCCACCTGCTGGACATCGCCAATCTGATTACGGTCTTCCTCGCGCAGGCGGACCATGACGGGGAATTCATCCCCTTCCTCACGATACAGAGTTGCCTCGGTTCCCCGGATAGTGGTTTCCAGGGTCTGGGCGATATCCTGTACGCTGATCTTTAAGAGCCCCGCTTTTTCGCGGTCAATGGAAGCCGTTAGCTCTGGGCGTTGATCTGCAATTTCTGCTTCGACGTTGATCAGTCCGGGAGTCGATTTCATCACGGCGACAACCTGATCGACAATCTTCTGTGCCGACTGCATGTTGTGTCCCGCGACCTGGACGACCAGATCACCGCCTCCTCTGCGGCCAATCATGCGCATGACCATCATTTCGGTTTGTGCTTTGACCTGGACTTTCATTCCCGGGATCGGTCCGATGGCGTCATCCAGGGCCTTGCGGATTTCCTCGATGCCCCGCTTCCGTTCAGTACGGGGGGAGAGCTTGATGCGGAGCGTGGTGCGGTTCCAGCGATCCGCGTCATCAGCGCTGTCGCCAATAAACGAGGCGATTGCGAGGGCTTCCGGGACCGATTCGATGGTGGCCTGTTCGAGGATCCGGGTCTGTTGATCGAGCCGTTTCAGCTGGATTCCCGCCGCCATCGAGGAGAAGACATTGATGGCGGCTTCATCCGTTTTCGGGAGAAATTCAGTCTTGATCCGTGGGATTAATCCCAGCGTGGTTGTGAAACAGAGCAGGAGTAGAAAGCCGGTCAGTGTGGCATGCTTCAGGCTGAATTTTAAGATCCGCTCATAGATCTGCTCCAGCAGCAAAAGCAGGCGATGGTTCATGTTATGGAAGCCGTCGATTAGTGCAAACCAGGGGCGCGACCAGCGGGAATGGGTTTTCGGGGTCTGGTCCGGAATCCAGTAGGCGCTCATGACAGGCGTCAGAGTCAGACTGGCAAACAAAGAGCAGATCAGCGAAAAACCGACCACCCACGCCAGTTGATGCAGCAGGATTCCAGTTGTTCCCTGAATGAAGATCAGCGGCAGGAAGATGATCAGTGTGGTCATCGTGCTGGCGATGATTGCACCGGAGACTTCTTCTGTCCCTTCAATGGCAGCGGTTTTGGCATCCAGACCGTCTTCGCGTTTGCGGAAAATACTTTCCAGAACCACGATGGAATTATCGACCAGCATCCCGACGCCCAGAGCCAGTCCGCCGAACGAAATGATATTCAGTGTGAAACCCTGGAAGTAAATCAAAATGAACGTGGCCAGGACCGACAGAGGCATGCAGACTCCGATGACCAGCATGCTGCGGAAGCTGCGGAGGAAGAGAATCAGGACCAGGAAGGCCAGGCCCATGCCATACAGGGCAGCCTGCTGGATGTTGGCGATCGACTGGCGGATGTATTCCGAGTTGTCGACCCGGATGCTGAGTTGCACATCGGGCATTGATTTATTGACGCGTTCAATCTGTTTCTGAACCAGGTCACTGACGCTGATCGTGTTGGCGCCCGACTGTTTGTAAACGTACAGCAGAATTCCCGGTTTCCCGTTCATGCGGGTGAGCTCAGTCCGCTCTTTTTCGCCATCGACTACGTTAGCAATATCCCGGACGTGAACGGTGGCACCGGCTTCTTCACGAACGACCGTATTTTCAATCTGCTCCAGGCTGGTGAATTCGCCCTGGCTGCGAATGAGCAGATTCAGATTGCCTTCTTCGTAGTTTCCCGCGGGCTGATTGATGTTATCTCGTTTCAGGGCATTGACAACTTCATTCACACCCATATTGAGCGATTCGAGCTTGCTGCGATCGAGATCGATCTGGATCTCGCGTTCGATGCCGCCCCGCATCCGCAGTCGGGCTACTCCTTCCAGCTGTTCGAACTGGGGGATGATCTGATTCTCGGTCAGTTGCGACACGGTAATCGGATCTAGTTCGCTGTTCAGTCCCAGGTAAATAATCGGCCGGTCAGCGACATCAAAATGTCGGATATACGGATCTTCCGCACCTTCCGGGAGGGAGTTCCGCAGTTTGTTCAACGCGTCGCGCACTTCATTGATCGCGAGAGTCAAATCCGTGCCCCACTGGAACTGCAGTCGGACCGTACTGCTACCCTCCATGCTGCTGCTGAGGATGTTTTCGATGCCGGAGACCGAACTGAGAGTCTGTTCGATCGGGCGGGTGATCAGCGTTTCCGCTTCATTGGGGCCGGCGCCTTCATAGATGGTGATCACACTGATACTGGGGTTCTGAATGTCCGGCATCAGGTCGACAGCCAGCTGTGACAGCGAGACACAACCTAGCATGACCAGCACCAGCGAGGCCATCAGGGTTGAGATCGGTCGGTGAACGGCCAGACGAGTCAGGGACATATCAAAACTTTTCAGGAAGGATCAGTTAATGACAGGAGGTCCATCTCGCTTGTCAGTCGGTTTGTCGTTTATAAATTGGTCTTCTGGGGCAGGGGAGTTGGTGCTTGCAGGATCTGGTCCATGGGAACTTCCACCGGGGTGACAGTCTGGCCTTCATCCACCATGCGATTACCGAGAGTAATCACCAGGTCGTCCGGATTGAGGCCGGAGAGAATTTCCACCAGTTCTCCATCGCTGATGCCAACTTCAATATTCCGGCGCTGTGTCATCGGAGGGTTCCCACCAATGATGAAGACAGCCGAGCCGGGACCATCTTTACGGCGGGTTAGCGAGGCAATGGGGAGCACCTTGGTTTTGGGGCGATGCTCAAAGACAATCTGCACCCGGGAGTGCATTCCTGGTTTGAGTGCAAAATCTTTGTTAGGGATTTCGATGTGCACAGCCGCGGTGCGTGTCTGGGGATCGAGTACGGGGGCCTTGCGTTTGACTCGGCCTGCAAAGATCTGGTCCGGGAAGGTGTCGACCGTGATTGCGGCCTCCTGGCCGACTTTGACATCTTCGTAATCCTTCTCCACGATGTGGACAATGGTGCGAACATGGTCCAGGTTGACGATTTTCATCAGTGCTACATCCGGTTTGGCCAGATCACCGACATCGACCAGTCTCTCTGCCAGAAAACCGCTGGTCGTTGCCAGAATCTTATTTTCCTGCAGACGCAAACGGCTCTGTTCCAGATCAGCTTCGGCCTGATCGACCCGTGCCTGTTCCAGTTCGGTTTGGGCTTCTTCAATGGCCAGGCTGGCCTGGGATTCTTCCATCTGCTGACGAGTACTCACGCCGGACTTCTGCAGAACGAGCAGACGATTGTAGGCTTTTTGGGCCAGTTCCTGTGAGGTGAGTTGTGCCTTCAGTTGTGCTTTGGCAACGCTCAGGGCTGCATCCGCTTTGGTGACCAGTTCCCTGTTTTCTGAGTCATTCAGCTCCAAGATCACATCCCCTTCCTGGATCCGGTCGCCCACATCGAAGGGCATCGACTTAATGTAGCCGCTGAAGCGGGTCCGGATTTCCACCTGGGAGCCGGCTTCCAGGTTACCTACCAGGTTGATGCGTTTCTCCAGATTTTTTGTGGTGGAGCGCGTGACTTGAACTGCAATGGGTTGGGGGATGATGGTTTTGGTGGGAACTTGAGTGTCGTGGACCGATTTTTCATAAACCAGCCAGCCGACAATCATAGCGATCGCAGTGCAGGCGGGTGCAATCAGGACTTTCATCTTTGTTGTATCTCCGGTTGTGTGAACCGTAGCAGGGATACTTTTCATGCACCGAGTCACGTCAGAGGAGTGATGTATGCTGAAACGGTCCCTGTAATGACAGCAGAGGCAGACTCTGTTGTGCTATCAGGCAGGTTAACGGTTATCGTTAATAGACAGCCCACGGGAATGCTTTGGCCCTCGGGATTGTCTGGGAGGTCATTTTCAGGCGGGATCGACGGCTTGGGAAAGCAGTCAACTCTGCCTCTCTATTAGAACTATATCGGTAAGAGAATTCAAGATGTTTGTCGAACTGAAGTGCCTTGTTTAATTATTCTTCTGTTTATCAAATCGGGGACCGCTGGTTCCTGTTTTCCCGGTGTTTCTATGCTAGAATCCACGCCAGCGATCGAATTTTGCAACAATCGTTAGAAATTAGTAGTTTTTGAGAATTTAAACAGTTTCACAAACCTGTGAATTTGCTTTGAGAAGGGGAATACTATGGATTTGATGAGTACGATTGCCGGTTCCATGATGGAAGGCTATTTTCCCGCTGGTTGGGATCTGGCCAAAATCGATCAGTGCATGAGTGCGGATCCAACCACGATTACGGATCGTCAGCCCTGGTGGCACGAGAAGTTTGAGCCGGTCATGTGTGGCAGCGTGACCGATTTCGATACGATTATGGGGCATGAGATCGCTCTGACGATCAAACAGTCACGCGATGCGGGGGAAAAGCTGGCGTTAATTCTGCCAGTGGGGCCGATGGGCATGTATCGCTGGGCCGTTTTCTTTCTTAAAGAGTGGGGCGTCTCCTGCGATCACGTGTATGGCTTCAATATGGATGAATGGAGCGATGCCGAAGGCAATACACTTCCGCCGGACAATCCAGGTGCCTTCCAGTACGCCATGAAACAGGCTTTCTACGGTCCGCTGGGCGAACTGACTGTTCCGGAAAACCAGCGTCACTTTGCAACGCCGGATGTCCTGCCGACCTATGCCGAGAAAATTGGTGAGCTCAAAGCCGCCGGTGCGAAACTGGGCGTGATCTTCGGGATTGGCCGTGTCTGCCACATCGCATTCTGGGAACCGCACTTCGCAGGTGAATTTGGTTCTGAAGAAGAATGGAAGGCACAGACGCATCGGATTGGCGCCAAGCTGCACCCACTGACAATCGAGCAGAATGCGGTTACCAGCTTCAAGAGCCGCACCACCCTCGTACCTGCTTACGCGAATACTATCGGACCAGGCTGCTTCCTGAATGCCGACAAGATTATCGGCGGTTGCGACGGGATCTTCTCACGGGGCATGCAGTGGCAGGGGATGAGTGTCTGGATGACGCTGCGTCACGAACCGACCAGTTGGATTCCTTCTACCTACATGACTACGCAACCCGGCCGTCTGATCATTCTGGATGAACTGGCCGGTCCGCTGGTAGCAGAATGTAACTAAGTTCTGAACTGATACAGTTCAGAAGACCCAAACAAAGCAGGGGCACCTCAGAATCAGATCTGAGGTGCCCCTGTTCTTTTGAATTGGTTGCCTCATGCCTGCTATTTGGCGGTCTGTTCCAGTACCGATTCATGGACGTAAATCGGCAGGTGTGGTTCATAGTGAATGGATAGCGCGATCGCATCACTGGGGCGACTGTCGATTTCGATCAGTTCCCCATCCTGTTCGACGCGGAGAACCGCATAGTAGGTATGGTCTTCCAGGTGGGTGATCACGATGTCTTTGAGCGTGCCGCCCAGAGATTCAATTGTGCTTTTCAATAGATCGTGCGTGAGCGGACGCTGAGGCTTGAACTCATTATTGACCCGACGTTCAATGGTGGTCACTTCAAAAATGCCGATCAGAATCGGAAAGATCCGGTCCCCCTCGACTTCACGCAGGTAGATTACCTGCTGTTCACCGATCTCGCTGATAATGATGCGAGATAACTCCATTTCAACTAGCAAGAGAACCTCCTGAGGTCAGCCCCGCTTTGGCAGAGAGGACCAGCAACCAGAATAAGAATCAAAATCGGGAGTCAGTGTGCCTGTATTTGAATTGTGTATTATACAGTAAGTCGGCAGTCGAAAACAGAATCTCTTTCTGAATTGCGGTTACTGCTCGCTCAGCTGATTGATGGAGTCCTGGACACTCTGTAACTGTTTCTGCAGTCCGGCCAGGGTGTCTTTCACGCCTTCCACAACATCAGCAGGAGCGCGATCGACAAAGTTTTTATTAGCCAGTTTCTTTTCGCTGCCTTCGATGTGTTTCTTCAGTTTTTCTGCTTCACCCTGCAGGCGGGACAGTTCGGCTTCGAGGTCGATGATCCCTTTCAAAGCGATAAAACCGTCTACCTCATTGAGGGAAAACGTAGCCGATCCACCAGGCCGCTGCACGTCAGCACCCGCTGATTCGAGCAGCGTTTTGGCCAGGTTGTCGAACTGACTGGCTACGTTCTGCATGTCATCAGCGATTCCAGCTTCACAACGCAGAAAGAGCTTGAGCGGGGTCGCAGGAGAAATTTTATAAACCGCACGAATGTTGCGGACAGCGACAATCATTTCCTGCAGACGCTCAAACCGTTTTTCCAGTTGGGGATCCTGCCAGCTCTGTGGTGGATCGGGCCAGGGAGCGATCATTACGCTCTCTGCTGCCGGTTCAGGTGTGAACAAGCCTCGCTCCGGGGCGATTTCATTCAGACGCTGCCAGAGCTCTTCGGTGACGAAGGGGACAAACGGCTGTAAGAGTCTCAGCAGGTTATCCAGTACGCCAACCAGCACGCGCTGTGCGACGGGTTTTAAGGCTTCATCCCGCAGTCGGGGTTTGATCATTTCCAGGTACCAGTCGCAGAACTCATTCCAGGTGAAGTCTCGAATGGCCCGGGTCGCGACGTCGAACTGGTACCGGCCCAGTACAGTGGTCATCTCTTCTGCGACCGTGGAAAGTCGGCTCAGAATCCAGTGATCTTCCATCGTCAGATCGTTTTCATCGATCGGACCGGGCGTGTAGCCTTCCAGGTTCAGCATGGCGAACCGACAGGCGTTCCAGAGTTTGTTACAGAAGTTGCGGCCGTATTCAAATCGTTCGCTGACAATGCGGGCCACTTTTTCACCCGGATCGGGATCGAACCAGGGGCTGGTGTACTGGTACGATTTTCCACTTTGGGGGAATTTGATCCGCGGCTTTTCTCCGCCGGCTGGAATGGCTGTCTGATGTTCCAGTGTCTGTGGCACGACTTCGCCCGTTTCCGGATCTTCATAGCCGACCGGCAGTCTGACGTCCTGCGTTTCACCGGCAAACGAGGAGATCGTGAAGCGGACCGCATCGACGCCGTATTTGTCGATCAGATCCATGGGGTCGACGCCGTTCCCTCTGGATTTTGACATGGTCTGCCCGAATCCATCCAGAATCTTGGGATGAATGCAGACGTGCTTGAACGGGATGTCGCCCATGTTATACAGGCCCGTGAGAACCATGCGGGCCACCCAGAGCGTGATGATATCACGGCTGGTCACCAGGACACTGCCCGGATAGAAATAATCGAGATCAGGATTTTTATCGGGCCAGCCCAGTGTCGCGTGCGGCCAGAGGGCACTACTGAACCAGGTATCCAGAACATCTTCGTCCTGGGTCAGTTGGTGTGCGGTTCCCAGTTCGTCACCGTTCAGGTCGGTCTCGGAACAGATCAGCCAGCAGGTGTCTTCGTCATCACGGCTGTAGCTGACGTCATAGCGATCGCCGAAAGCCTGTTTGAGATCTTCTTCCGAACAGGTATCGCAATACCAGATCGGGATACGGTGTCCCCACCAGAGCTGGCGGCTGATGCACCAGTCCCGCTTTTCTTTGAGCCAGTCGAGATAGGTTTTAGAATAGCGACTGGGGAAGAAACGGACGCGACCATCTTCGACGGCGTCGATCGCGGACTGGGCCAGGGTATCCATTTTCACAAACCACTGATCGGAGAGATAGGGTTCGATCGGAGTCTTGGAACGGTCGCTGTGTTTGACCGGAATCTTGCGGTCTTCAACTTCGATGAAAAAGCCGAGCTTGTCCATGTCCTCGACAACTTTTTTGCGGACTTCGTAGCGATCCAGACCCTCGTATTCGCCGGCGGCTTCGTTCATCGTGCCATCGGGATTGAGAATATTAATTTGTTCCAGATTGTTTCGCAGACCGCAGGCATAATCGTTGGGATCGTGAGCCGGAGTGACCTTGACGGCACCGGTTCCCAGGTCTTTGTTTGCCAGGAGCGCGTCAGCGATAATTGGAATTTCCCGACCATTCAGCGGAATACGGACTTTCTTGCCGACCAGATGTGTGTAGCGTTCATCGGACGGATGTACGCAGACGGCGGTATCACCCAGCATTGTTTCGGGACGCGTGGTCGAGAAGGAAATGCGTTCATCGCTGTTGACAACCGGATACTGGAAAGTCCAGAAGTGACCATCAATTTCTTCCGGGTAGACTTCGTCATCCGCGACTGCGGTTTGCAGGAACGGATCCCAGTTCACGAGTCGCTTGCCACGATAAATCAGGCCGTCCGAAAAGAGCTTCAGAAACGTGCGACGGACCGCTTTGGAACACATTTCATCCAGTGTGAAGCGGGTCCGCTCCCAGTCACAGCTGGCCCCCAGTTTGCGCAGCTGGTTAAGGATCCGTTTTTCGTACTGATCCTTCCATTTCCAGATCCGTTCGATGAGTGCCTCGCGACCGATGTCGTGGCGAGTCAGGTTTTCTTCTTCCTTCATGCGGCGTTCGACGACCGCCTGAGTGGCGATGCCTGCATGGTCGGTACCGGGCATCCAGAGTGCTTCGTAGCCCTGCATCCGTCGCCAGCGGGTGATCAGGTCCTGCAGAGTACCGTTAAGCGCGTGCCCCATGTGCAGTGCCCCGGTGACGTTCGGCAGGGGGATCATGATGGTGTGCTGTTCTTTTTCCGGGTCAGGCTCGGCGTGGAAATAGCCTTTTTCTTCCCAGAAAGGGTACCATTTCTCTTGCGCACTCTCAGGATTGTAATGTTTCTCAAGCGATTCGGTCATGGGATCCGGTTGGGTTTAAATTCTAGGACTGATGAGAAAAAGGGCGATGGTACAGGGATACATCTGCTCAAACTGCCCGTCATGCCAGTATCCAGCGTCTGGTATAGCAAAAAACGGCGTGACGGGCATTGGTGACGGTCGAGGATTCCGGCTTCTATTCCAAAAAAGTTCCTTCATCCTTATAGAGCTTGTATTCGAAACTGTCCGCCAGAGCCAGCCAGCTGGCCTCGATCACATTCTCGCTGACGCCGATACTGCTCCAGACCTTGTGTTCGTCCCGGCTTTCGATGACCACCCGCACACTGGCAGCGGTCCCCTCGGCAGAGTTGATGACGCGGACCTTGTAGTCAACCAACTGCATCTTTTCGAGGGCAGGGTAGAACGGGCAGAGGGCCTTCCGCAGTGCCGTATCGAGGGCGTTGACGGGACCGTCGCCTTCGCCAACTACGTGCTCCTGCTGATCGTTGACCTTCAGTTTGATGGTCGCTTCCGTCAGCGGCTCATGCGAGTCGTCGGATTCAACATTCACACGGTAATGGATCTTTTCGAAGTGCGGCTTGAAGGTGCCTGCAACTTTCTTGACGAGCAGGTCAAACGAGGCTTCCGCGGCTTCAAACTGATAGCCTTCGTTTTCCAGGTCCTGGACCTTCTCCAGAATCCGGGTCAGCAGTTCAGGGTCGTTATCAAGCTGGAACTTGGTTGTTTTCGCCACGATGTTTGAACGGCCCGAGAGCTCACTGACGAGCACTTTCCGTTCGTTGCCGACGATTTCCGGTTCGATGTGTTCATAGCTGCGGGCCAGCCGATTTACGGCGTGCACGTGCATGCCGCCCTTATGTGCGAAGGCGCTACTGCCGACAAAGGGCTGGCTGGAACGGAAGTTCATGTTGGCCAGTTCGTAGACATAGCGGGAGAGCTCGGTCAGATTGTGCAGGTTGTTGTCGAGCAGGACCGAGTAGCCTTCTTTCTTGGTGACCAGATTTGCGATGACACTGATCAGATCCGCGTTACCGCACCGTTCGCCCAGACCGTTGATGGTACCCTGAACCTGCACTACGCCATGCTCGATCGCAGCCAGGGAATTGGCGACGGCGAGGTCACAGTCATTATGACAGTGGATCCCGAGGGGGACATCCAGTTCGGAGCGGACCAGATCGACGTATTTCGTGATGACTTCGGGAAGGCTGCCGCCGTTGGTGTCACAGGGGATGATCGCATCAGCACCCGCATCTGCGGCGGCCTTGATTGTCTTCAGGGCGTATTCCGGATTGGCACGAAAGCCATCGAAGAAATGCTCTGCATCATAGATGACTTCGCGTCCGCAGGATTTGATGAACGCGACTGAATCGGCGATCATTGCCAGGTTTTCTTCGAGCGAAACCCGGAGGACTTCCGTCACGTGCAGGTCCCAGGTTTTCCCGACGATGGTGACCACGGGCGCCTGTGAATCGCGCAGCGCCTGCATGCCGACATCGTCTTTGGCTTCGATGTCCTTGCGGCGGGTCATACCAAAGGCGGTGACCTTCGCGTGCTTGAGGTCCATTTCCGCCACCCGGTGAAAATATTCGGTATCCTTGGGGTTGGAGAGGGGGTAGCCGCCTTCGATGTAGTCGAAGCCCATTTCGTCGAGCTTTGCGGTAATCTGCAGCTTGTCTTCCAATGAGAAGTTCACGCCTTCTCCCTGGCTGCCATCCCGCAAAGTGGTATCGTACATCTGAATTCGGGCCATCTTAGGGGCTTTCTTTCTGTTGAAATGAAATAAACGTTGCTGGATACACTCTGGCCAATCGTCGAAAACTTGGGGGCTCACATCATCCGGAAAAGCAGCGAACTACTGTCCTGTTACTCTCTTCTGGCGATTGCGTGCTGCTCCTTGATGCGTCCTCGTGAATCCAATAAAAAAACCTCAGGTTGTGACCTGAGGTTATGAAAATCTGTTAAATTGGCAATGATCCTCAAGTCATAGGGAGTCTGTAATCTCACAAATAATAATAATGCTGCTAATGCAGACGCTATTTGAGACAGACAGCATGGACAAGAAGACCTTCCAATTGGGTAGACGGTTCTGATTTTACAGTTTCTCTGGGAAGATCATAAGCAGCGGGGGGGCAGGAGTCAAACGAAATCCCGATTTCGGCCCCGTTTTCAGATCAGATGCCGGACAGAACAGAGGGGCGGAGGATCAAACGAGTTCTTCCTCGTATTCTTCCTCGCCATAATCGTCTTCGAAATTGCTGGCTTTCATGGCTTCCCACTCATCGATTGTGTACAGGACTTCACGAGCCTGTGAGCCGTTGTATTCGCCAACAATTCCATCTTCCGCCATGTAGTCGATCAGCCGGGCACCCCGACCATAGCCAACTCCCAGAGCCCGCTGTAACAGGGAAACCGAGCCGCGACCTTCGCGAATGACGACTTCCACAGCTTCGTTGTAGAGGCTGTCTTCTTTGCGATCCGAATCGCCGCCGCCGTTCTTTTTGGCGTTGGAGGCGGTAATCTGGGCCAGTTCGGGGCTGTATTCCGGTTCCATATCACTGAAGAAGTCGATCACGCGTTCGATTTCTTCATCACTGACATAAGCTCCCTGGGCACGGGTCAGTTTACTGGTTCCCGGAGCCAGATAGAGCATGTCCCCGTTTCCGAGCAGGGCATCGGCTCCATTTTCATCCAGCACCACGCGACTGTCTCCACGGCTGGCAACCTGGAACGAAACGCGGGCAGGCAGGTTGGATTTGATCAAGCCGGTAATGACGTCGACCGTAGGTTTCTGAGTCGCCAGAACCAGGTGAATTCCAACTGCTCGCGATTTCTGAGCCAGACGGATGATATGGGCTTCCACATCTTTGCCGGAGGTCATCATCATGTCGGCAATTTCGTCAGCCACAATGACAATGGACGGCATTTTTTCCGGCATCGATCGCGCTTCTTCCGAATCGGGATCGATGCCTGCCAGTTCGAGCACTTTTTCCTTGCCGAGTTTGTTGAAACTTTCGATGTTCCGGGAGCCGCAACGGGCGAGCAGGTCATAACGCTCTTCCATTTTGTCGACGGCCCAGGCCAGAACGGCTTCCGCTTTTTTCATGTCGGTAATGACCGGGTGCATCAGATGCGGAATGCGTTTGTAGCCGCTCAGTTCTACCATCTTGGGGTCGATCATCAGCATTTTGACTTCGTTGGGAGTCCGCGTCATCAGCAGTGAGAGAATCAACGTGTTGAGACAGACACTCTTACCGGTACCGGTTCGACCCGCAATCAACAGGTGAGGCAGCTTGGCCAGGTCTGCAGTCAAAGGATGACCACTGACATCTTTCCCCATAAAGAGCGGAATGCGGTGTTTGTCGACATCATTCGAACAGGATTCAATCAGTTCCCGCAGGCGGACCATCACCTGTTTGTCGTTGGGAACTTCCACACCGACAGTATTTTTCCCCGGGATGGAAGGCACGACACGCACGGAAGGCACACGCAGGGCCACTGCCAGATCGTTGGCCAGTGCGGTGACTTTCGCCACGCGCAGACCGGGCTTCAGGTCCAGTTCGAACAGCGTCAGGACCGGCCCGGTGTCAATTTCAGAGACTTGAATATCCAGACCAAAGTCAGCAAATGTGTTTTCCAGAACCTCGGCGGCTTCTTCTGCTTTTCTGGCCAGCAGCTCAAAGGGAAAGTTTTCCGCCTCTTCCAGCAGGTCTACACTGGGGAGTTCATACGAGCTGTTTTTTTTTTGCTCGATTGGTTGAGCCTGCCGGGCCAGTCGCAGACCGGCTGGCGGATTGACTTTGATCGGCTTGCGTTTTTTAAGCTTTTTGGCTTTGGGAGCCGGCGCTTCTTCCTCTTCGTACTCTTCTTCGTCTTCGGCGACGACTTCTTCTTCCTCTTCGTATTCATCCTCTTCCTCAGCTACCGTTTCTTCATCTTCATCCACATCGGATGGTTCGCGGCTGAAGGCTTTGAACGGAAATGCGAGGCAGGCAAACAGGATCCGCACGGGAAGCGTGTCGGCAGTGAGCAGCAGACCGGCTGCAAACATGGAAACGAGCAGGATCAATGAACCGGCGATTGAGAATTTGGAATTGAGCAGCGAATAACCCAGCGCGCCAATATAACCACCACTGCCGATTAATGGAGTGGCATTATTGTTTCCCAGCATGATCTGGCTGACGACGCAAAGCGAAACGAGGATGAGTGCCAGCCCGAGCAGTTCCACCAGGACGCCTGAGGTCTTCTGGCGGGAAAACATCCGCATATCAACGACGACCAGAGCCAGAAAGACTCCCCAGGCACCGAGACCGAAGCTGGAACGGAGCAGATGGGCGATATGTGCTCCGGTAGCACCACACAGGTTTTGCGCGGCTTCACGGACAGGGTAGACCAGTTGCGCAGGGGGATCTGCAGGATCGTAACTGAACAGGCTCAGTCCGAGAAAGACTGTCGCCGCCAGCAACCCCAGCGCGATAAGATCTGTTTTGAACCGTTGAACGTCGATCATTCTGACCAACCCGAAAATCTATGTTGAGTACTTCAGTTGGGTGTTCCAAAGGGGAATCAACGGCGCGCAAAGTGAGCACCAGAAAATGAGTCGTTTCTTGTTTTAGTGGGGAGATATCAGATGAAGGAAAAATGATTCCCGTCTGCGATTAAACCCAAGAACATCGTCAGACGGGAACATTTTCACGACTAGTGTCTCAATGAGGGGGCATTGAGACGTACCAAACACAAGTATTGGATTCTGCTGTATGTTGATTTCCTTAACTACTCAAACCTAGCACACGAAATGAGGGCGTGTCGGAAAAAGTCAACAAAGAGTGTGGCCTTTTCACCACCCGGGCTGCAGGCTGTTCGGATTAGTGCAGTCAGCGGAAGTGGTGGAGTCACTTTAGACCGATGGTATCGATTCTAGAGATGATCCCGATCTGAGGAGAGAACAGCAACGATCAGGGAGTGGCAATATGCGACTGGATCCAGGCAATCAGTTCCCGGGCCACGCTGGCTTTGGGGCCGGAATAGGTGGCCACGGTTTCCTGGCTCTGGTCGATGACTTCCACAAAGTTCTCTGCAGAACCGATGGCACTCACGCCGTTGAGTACGATCGCATCGCATTTCTTGCTGTAAAGTTTGCGGACCGCATTGAAACGGGCGTCCTGTGATTCCAGGGCAAAGCCCATCACCCAGCGGTTTTCTTTCTGTGTGCCCAGTTCTGCCAGAACATCGATGGTTTCTACCAGCTCCAGGGTGATCGCTTCTCCGGTTTTGGCGATTTTACCGGGTTTGCGGGTTTTGATACGGTAGTCGCAGACGGCGGCAGTGCCGATCACGCCATCGCATTCCTTAAAGAGTTGTTCGCACCGGGAGTACATTTCATCGGTCGTTTCGACCTGATACAGTTCACAACCCTCCGGGGCCGCGATGGTGACCGGACCGGAGACCAGAGCGACCTCGTGACCGGCGTCCAGCGCGGCCCGAGCCAGTTCGTAGCCCATCTGGCCACTGCTGGCATTCGAGAGATAGCGGACATCGTCCAGATATTCGCGGGTAGGACCTGCTGTGATGAGAATTCGCATGGAAATGCTTCGTGTTCAGGGAGCTGCAGCCGGGCCTGGCTGGTCAGTCTCAGCCGAGTAGTTCTTCAATTCGTTTCAAGATATCCGCAGGTTCGGCCATGCGTCCTTTGCCGACAATGCCGCAACTCAGCCAGCCTTCTCCCGGCTCGACAATCTGAATACCATCCTGCTGGATCTGTGCCACATTGCGTTGTACAGCCGGCTTGGCCCACATGTCTGCGTTCATCGCAGGGGCAATCAGAATGGGAGCGGTGCAGGTGAGTGTCAGGGTGGAGAGCAGGTCGTCCGCAATGCCATGGGCCATCTGTGCGATGACATTCGCCGTGGCGGGGGCGATCACAAACAGTTCTGCCCGTCGGGCCAGTCCGATGTGTTCGCCCTGGAAATGCTCCTGAGGGGTAAAGCCGCCCTGGTAGACAGGACGCCCCGTGAGCGCTTCAAAGGTGGTCGCACCAATAAAATTTTGGGCCGCCTGGGTCATGACGACACTGACGGCGGCCCCTTTCTGGACCAGTTTACTGGTGAGATCAGCCGTTTTATAAGCGGCAATCCCTCCCGAAACACCGATGAGAATTTCCCGCCCCTGCATGATTCAGTTCCTGGTACGAATCGTCCTGACTTAGCGAACTAAACCAGATCTTCGAGAGTCGGACCGGCGTCGTCGTATTCAAGTTCTTCGAGCGGGCTGCCATCGTCGTTGATCGCGACTTCGCCAGACTGATCGAGGTAGATTTTGTCTTCCATGATTTCTTTGACCACGATTTCCATGTGGTTCTTGGTCTGCATTTCGACCAGCGGACGTGCGCCCCGGTTCAGGGCCACAATCCGTTTTTGAATCAGTGAAGAGAGTTTGAAACGACCGCCGACTTTATTGACGATTTCTTCTTCTTTAAATTCTTCCAGCATTAAGTTCTTGCTCCCGTTGTTTCAGGATGGTGCCGATTTCTGCTACGGCGCGATCCAGTTCGTCATTGATAATGACATGATTATAATGTTTGGCTAGTTCCAGTTCCTTGCGGATGGTCTCCAGCCGTCTTTCGATGACTTCTTCTGACTCGGTGCCTCGACTCCGGATGCGTTTTTCGTATTCCTCATCGGAGGAGGTTCTGACAAAGAGCGTGATCGTCTGCGGAAACTGCTCTTTGAGCTTCAAGGTGCCCTGTACATCGATTTCCAGAAAAGGCCAGCCCCCTTCCTGTTCGGCGCGAGCTACCTCTGATTTTAACGTTCCATACCAGTATCCCAACCCATGTACCTGCTCACATTCGAGGAATTCGTCATTTTTCTGGCGTTCTTCGAATTCTGCCTGCGTCAGGAAATAGTAGTCTTCGCCGTCCACTTCCCCTTTCCGCCGGGGGCGGGTAGTGGCCGAGATCGCTTTGACCAGCTTGACCGGCGACTCCTGCATCAACCGGTTCACAATCGTGGTTTTCCCACTGGCGGTCGGGCCGGAGAGGACCACGATCGGTGTTTCTGGTTGAAGGTTGTCTGGCGATGCGGACACGTCTGCTGGCTCCGGGGTTCTGGCGATGGGGCTGATGGTTCTCAGGTCTGAAGAATAGTATACCGGTTTTATTCCACGTTCTGGACGTTTTCTCTGATTTTTTCCACGGCCAGTTTCATCTCGATCACAGCGTGTGAGATTTCCACATCATTGGCTTTGGAGCCGATCGTATTGATTTCGCGGAACATTTCCTGAACCAGAAACTCAAGTTTCTTACCCTGGGAAGTGTCGCTGTTCAGGATCGTCTCAAACTGTTCCAAGTGGCAGGTGAGTCGGCTGATCTCTTCGTTGATATCGCAGCGGTCGGCAAACAGGCTCACTTCGCGGATCAGGCTGTCAGGATCCAGTTCGACTTCCTGGTCTTTGAGCAGATCCGTCAGCCGCTGGTGCAGGCGATCACGATAGCTGGTGACGACCTGCGGGGCTTTCTGCTTGACCACTTCCAGTTGCTGGCTGATCGTCTGGTTGCTGGTTTGCAGGTCAGCCTGGGCAGATTCGCCCTCTTTTGTGCGGAACTCGGTCAATTCCGAAAGGGCTCCCTGAATCGCCTGCTCAATCAGTGGCCAGTCGGATTCGGGGGTGTGAGTACGCGAATCGTTGTCGATCACAGCGCCAGGCAGTGAGAGCAGGCTGTCAAGCTTGTCGGGCAGGGGTAGATGACACTCTTCGGTCAGTTGCTTGAGCTGCCCCCAATAATTCTGGACAACCTGTTCATCCAGCAAGTAGTCGCTCGTGCGGTTCAGGTGATCGATTCGCAGAGTCAGATTCACAGTGCCGCGCGTGATGCCAGCCCGTAACAGCTTTTCAATCTGGCTGCCCAGTTTTGCGTAAAAGTCCGGGTAGCGGGTCGATATTTTCAGGTAACGGTTGTTGACAGTTCGTATCTCAGCCTGGACCGACAGGCGGTCATCTTCGGCGGTCGCACTTCCAAAACCAGTCATGCCCAGCAGCACAACGCACTCTTTTCTGAATTACAGGAATCGATGAGGTTACGGGAAACAGTTTTCAGATCGTCTGAGGAACTATTCCGACTTCGTGTCTGATGCGGGCTTCTCGGTTTTCGGCGCTTCCGTTTTTTTCTCGGGAGCCGGCTTGGTTTCAGCAGGCTTTGCCGATTCCGTTTTCTGGTCTGCCTTGGCTGGCTCTGCTGCGGGTTTGGCAGACTTGTCATCTGCGGGCTTTGATTCTTCAGCTGACTTGGCTGGTGCTTCTTTAATGTCAGTCTTGAAAACAGACTTGGCTGCATCTGCCGCTTTCTCCGCGTCAGCAGCTTTTTCCTTAGCCCCTTCCTTCTCGCTGGCAGTAGGTTCATCGGGAGTCACAGCAGCACCACCACCGTATTTGCTGTTGGAACTGGCCTGGGTGACGATTCCCGAGATACCGGAGAGGAGGACCCAGATAATTGCCATCGCGATGGTGATTTTGGTAAAGACATCACCTGCTTTGGTTCCCAATGCGCTCTGTCCACCTGCACCACCGAAGGCACCTGCCAGTCCGCCTCCGCGCCCCTTTTGCAGCAGGATGATGATGATCAGCATAATCCCGAATAACATGAGCAGTGTCATCAAGATGGAAGCAGGGTCCAGGATGGATTCCAGAATGTTATCCAGAAAAGAAGCGAAAATCATTGTTTCATCCTAAAGGGGTATTAATGACCTGTGAACGTTTTTATATGGTTTGTGTGACCAGATCTTAGATTGGCTGAATCATACAGTAATTGAATACGATCTGTAAATCGAATCTCTGGTTCAAGCTGCGTCGAATTGTAATAAATTCGCCTGTTTTCTCAACTGCCAGCCAGTCCTGCAGCAGCCTGGATGATAGGAACGAACAGCTCGGCTTTGAGGCTGGCCCCTCCCACCAGGGCACCATCAACGTTTTCCTGTGAAAGGAGTTCCTGGGCATTGTCCGGTTTGACGCTTCCGCCGTACAGGATGCGGGTGCCGTCTGCAACCTCAGCTGAGTACTGTTCTTTCAGCCAGTGGCGCAAGTAAAGATGAGCGGCTTCTGCCTGATCAGGAGTGGCGGTCAGGCCGGTGCCGATGGCCCAGACCGGTTCATAGGCGATGACAATCTGATCGAAGGCTGAGGCTTCAACTCCGTCCAGTCCGCCGGTCATCTGGGTGTTGAGCACTGCTTCGGTCTGTTCGGCTTCCCGTTCGCTCTGCAACTCACCGACACAGAGGATGACCTGCAGGCCGGATGCGAGGGCTTTTTTTACTTTCAGGTTAATATCTGCATCGGTTTCCTTGAGGATATGGCGGCGTTCGCTGTGTCCCAGGATGACCGACCGGCAACCCACGTCGGTCAGCATTTCGGTTGCCGTTTCTCCGGTGTAGGCACCCGGACCTTCGTGGTAGCAGTTCTGGGCACCAAAGCCGACGCCGGATCCATTGACAATTTCGCCGATAGTCGTCAGGTAAGGGAATGGCGGGCAGACCAGAACTTCGACAGCCGGGTTGTCTGCGGGAACTTCCGCGACCAGTGCCTGTGCTAACTGAGCCCCCGATTCTTTGGTGGTGTTCATTTTCCAGTTACCAGCTACGAGATAACGACGCATGATAGATCCTGTATTTTTAACGAGAAATTGTGGGTAATGATTCGGTTCACGGGTCTGATCGCTCTTCGAGATCTGATGGAAAAATCAGAGCAGATGATCAACCTGCTGAACTTGGGGCCCGGCATTCAATCAGTTCCGGGAGCAAAGCGTGCAGGATAAGGTATTGAGTCAGGGCCGCTGATTCAAGGAATCTCGCTGAAAAACCTGAAATGAGGCCTGTTTTTACAGTGAACTGGCGAGTCGATGGCCCGACTTATCGCTCAATTGATATTTTGGGGCGGTAATTACTCCAGAATGCCGCTACGCGGGTAGGATCCCATCGTTTCCAGCCGCACGACTTTCTTGGACAGTTCATTCAGGGTGCGTTTGATATGGGCTTCTTCCACGTGGCCTTCGAAGTCGATAAAGAACAGGTAACCCGGTTCTTCGCCCCGCAGGGGAAACGATTCAATCCAGGTCAGGTTGACCTTGTTTTTCTTGAAGATCTGCAATGTATCTGCCAGCGAACCGGCTTTGTGGGCAATCTGAACCAGGATTGCAGTCCGGTCTTTGCCTGTTGGTTCGCAGACCTCTTCGCCGATCACAGCGAAGCGGGTGACGTTGTTGGCGTTGTCCTCAATGCCTTCTACAATGATCTGCAGGTCGTATTCGACAGACGCCTGATGGCTGGCAACAGCGGCGGCACCCGGTTTGGTGGCTGCCAGTTGCGCAGCCGTTGAGGTGCTGGTGACTTCGTGCAAGTGTGCCTGAGGCATGTTTCTGGAGAGCCATTCCCGGCACTGGGAGAGGGCCTGTGGTTTGCTGTAGATTTCCGTGATTTCACTGCGTTCACAGCGGGCGAGCAGATTATGGTGGACTGCGATCAGCACTTCACCACAGATTCGCAGGGGGAGTCGTGTGAACATGTCGAGGGTGTCGACCACGCGGCCATCAGTACTGTTTTCGATGGGAACCACCCCGAATTCGGTGTTTCCACGGTTCACCTCTTCAAAGACAGCACCAATCGTGTTGACGGGAACCATGTCGGCTTCCTCGCCGAAACGCTCCAGTGCTGCCAGGTGGGTGTAGCTGTAAGCGGGCCCCAGGTAGGCAACGCGCTGCGGGTGAATCTGGCGACGGGCAGAACTGAGGATCTGACGGAAGACTCCCCGGATGGAACCGTTGGTCATCGGGCCGGAAGAGTTGAGTTTTTCGATTGTTTCTCGAAGTTCTTCATCCGATTTGGGGGCAAACATGGCCTTACGCGGTTCCGGATCCGCTTTGATCTGTTTAACTGTCAGGGAGCAGCGTTTATTGACCAGTTTAATGAGTTCGCGGTCAATTTTTTTGAGTTCTGACTGAATCGATGCGGGGCTGTTTTTACTGCTTTTGCGGACCACTTTTTTCTTGGGAGCAGACTTCGTTTTTGTGACGGAAGTTCTCTTTTTCACCGCTTTTTTCTTGGCCATCGGAATCTTTCAGGATGTGAGTCTCGTTTCTGTCTCTCAGAAAATGAACCGCAGCCAGTTCACAGCCTTCCTGGTTGTGTGTTCGATGCTTACTGCCAGTTTCACTATGGAATTTCAATCCCTTAAGAATATCTCAGTTCGGGATTTCTCCCGATTGCCGTCCTTGAAAATATCATCTAAAGATTTGTAAAATAATCAGTTAGATGGTTCCAAGTTGACACACGTGAAGGACGGTTTTGTCCGATGCCTGGGCAGAGGACAGAATAGTCTTCAATTGTTCTAGTTTGTACCGCCGTGTCTGAGTACTGTCAAGCGGTTGGGCCTTGCGTGTGAACTGTTTAGCCCTGATTTCAGCGGTCAGGTGGAATGGACTGCCAAAATGTCATTTTGGCTGTGGCGAGCCGGAGAGAGGGGTGGTGTCAATATGGCAGCCCTGTTCTCCGTTTCACCAGTTTCTGGCCTGTTGTATGTTTCGTAAGTGATTTTATATTATTATCTTGCGTAAATGGTGTTGCGTTCTGGGATTCTTGGCACGGTCCTTGCATACAGTGTTTGCAGCCCCAGAGTCCGGGCTGAAGAAATTGAAAACTGAATGCAAAACCTGATCGATGATTCATTTGAAGCCAGTATGAGGGCTTGGAATGAGTTATCGATCTGAAATCTCGATAAAGAAAGAGGGGAAACTCAACATGTCGTCTCAAGGTGAAAAAATCATCGGAATCGATTTGGGAACCACAAACTCGGTGGTTTCCGTAATGGAAGGTGGGGAAGCGAAAGTGATCCCCAACCTGGAAGGGAACCGGATTACCCCCAGTGTTGTTGCTTTCACCGATAAAGGCGAGACACTGGTCGGCGAGCCTGCCAAGCGCCAGGCTGTGACCAATCCCAAGAATACGGTTTACTCTGTCAAACGTTTTATGGGGCGTCGCCACAACGAAGTCCAGAACGAAGAGAAGATCGTTCCTTATACTATCGTTGGCGGTCCAGAAGATTATGTGAAAATCGAAGCCGGCAGCAAAACGCTGACCCCGCCTGAAATTTCTGCATCCATCCTACGCAAGCTGAAAGAGGCTGCCGAAAGCTATCTGGGCCACAAAGTCAATAAGGCAGTGGTAACCGTGCCTGCTTACTTTAACGATGCTCAGCGCCAGGCAACCAAAGACGCCGGCCAGATTTCCGGTCTGGAAGTCTCACGTATCATCAACGAGCCGACTGCGGCCGCTCTGGCTTACGGTCTGGAAAAGAAAAATGATGAAAAGATCGTCGTCTTCGACTTTGGTGGTGGTACGTTCGACGTCTCCGTACTGGAAGTGGGTGACGAAGTCATCGAAACTCTGAGTACAAACGGTGACGGTCACCTGGGCGGTGACGACTTTGATGAAGAGCTCATCAACCACATTGCTGATGAGTTCAAAAAAGAGCAGGGGATTGATCTCCGCAGCGATGCGATGGCATTGCAGCGTCTGCGTGAAGCGGCTGAGAAAGCCAAAAAAGAGCTGTCTTCTTCTCAGACGACAGATATTAACCTGCCGTTCATTACCGCAGACAGCAGCGGTGCCAAACACCTGCAGATGGCGATTACCCGTGCCGAATTTGAGAAGCTGATCGATCCGCTGGTCGAGCGGTGTCGCAAGCCGGTTGAGCAGGCATTGAAAGATGCCGGTTTGAATCCCAGTGAAATCGACGAAGTGGTACTGGTTGGTGGTTCGACCCGTGTTCCCAAGGTTCAGGAATTCGTCAAGAAGATCTTTGGGAAAGAGCCTCACAAGGGGGTTAACCCTGACGAAGTGGTTTCGATTGGAGCTGCAATTCAGGGGGGGATTATCGCCGGTGATGTGCAGGACGTTGTTCTGCTCGACGTGACTCCGCTGTCCCTCGGTATCGAAACCGAAGGGGGCGTGATGACCAAGCTCGTCGAGCGTAACACGACGATTCCTGTCACCAAAGATCAGGTTTTCTCGACAGCTGCCGATAATCAGACCGCTGTGACTGTGCGGGTATTCCAGGGTGAGCGCCAGATGGCCAACGATAACCGTCTGCTGGGACAGTTCAATCTGGAAGAGCTTCCACCGGCACCGCGCGGGGTTCCGCAGATTAAGGTGGTCTTCGATATCGATGTTAACGGGATCCTGAATGTATCCGCGAAGGACGTGGCAACCGGTAAAGAGACTTCGGTGCGGATCGAACAGTCCAGCGGTCTGTCAGAATCCGAAATTGAAGACATGAAAAAGCAGGCGGAAGCACACGCCGATGAAGACAAGAAGAAGAAGGAACTGGCCGAAGCCAGGAACAATGGTACCCGCCTGGTTTACGAAGTTGAGAAGCTGCTCAAAGAGCATGCAGACAAGATCGATGATTCTTCGAAGTCGGCCATCGAAGCTTCTGTGAAGAAGGTTAATGATGCTCTCGAGTCGGAAGACGTGGCAGCCATCAATTCCGCCTGTGAAGAACTGCAGCAGGCAACTCATGCCTTTACCGAGCAGATGTATAAAGCTGAGCAGGCTGCTGGTGGAGAGGGAGCAGCTCCGGAAGGGGGAGAGAGTTCAGCTGCATCGGAAGATGAAGATGTAATCGATGCTGAATTCGAGAAGAAAGACTGATCGAGTCTGAGATCCTTCTCAGCGAAAACAGGGACAGGGGGCTCAGCGATCTGGCTGAGCCCCGTACTCCCCACCTTTCTGAATGACGTGACTGACAAATCATACCGACTGACAATCAGGCCCAAATGAATTCCCACCTCCCCGGGCCTGTTTCATTAAATTTAAAATTTGAGAACGTTTGAAGGCACTGCTTGCCGGCCGATTATCTGATATGATAATTGATGCTGTTGAGTTGCTGCGCAGATGATCAATAGAATTGGAGAAGCATTATGGCATTTCGATTTGAAAAATTGACTGTGAAGGCCCAGGAGGCAGTGCAACGCGCCCAGCAGACAGCGGAAGACTTTGGTCAACAGGAAATCAAACCGCTGCACCTGTTGAAAGCACTGCTGGATGAAGAGCAGGGGGTGGTCAAACCTCTGATTCAGAAGATCGGCGCGAATCTGTCACAGCTCCAGAAAATGGTAGATGATGAGATCAGTCGTCTGCCCAAAGTCTCTGGTGCGGCGGTGCAGGTCGGCATCGGACAAGCGCTGCTGAAAGTACTGCAGGCTGCCCAGGACCGTGCCGATCAGATGCAGGACGATTTCGTTTCCACAGAGCATCTGCTGCTGGCATTCACCTCGGTGGACGATCAGCCCAAGCGGTTACTGGAACTGAACGGCATCGAAGAAGATGATGTTCTGTCAGCATTAAAAGCGGTGCGTGGTGGCCAGCGGGTCACCGATCAGAGCCCGGAGGAAAAGTATCAGTCGCTGCAGCAGTATGGTAAAGATCTGGTCGAGCTGGCGCGACAGGGGAAGATCGATCCGGTGATCGGTCGCGATCAGGAAATCCGCCGCGTCGTGCAGATTCTGTCCAGGCGACGAAAAAACAACCCGGTACTGATCGGGGAAGCGGGCGTCGGTAAGACGGCGATCGTGGAAGGTCTGGCTCATCGCATTGTGATGGGGGATGTGCCGCAGAACCTGAAGAATAAACGGGTAATCGCGCTGGATATGGGCGCGCTGATTGCCGGTACCAAGTACCGCGGCGAATTTGAAGATCGCCTGAAGGCAGTGCTTAAGGAGATCGAGTCCGCCAAAGGGGAGATCATCCTGTTTATCGACGAACTGCATACTGTCGTAGGGGCCGGTGCTGCGGAAGGGGGCGCGGATGCGTCGAACCTGCTGAAGCCGGCGCTGGCACGCGGGGAACTGCATTGTGTCGGGGCGACGACTCTCGATGAATATCGCAAGTACATCGAAAAGGATCCTGCCCTGGAGCGGCGATTCCAGCCGGTGATGGTTCAGGAACCGACAGTGGAAGACACGATCTCCATCCTGCGGGGGCTGAAAGAACGCTATGAGACGCACCACGGTGTTCGGATTATGGACGATGCGTTGATTAACGCCGCGACGTTGTCAGACCGGTATATCAACGACCGTTTCCTGCCGGATAAGGCGATTGACCTGGTTGATGAAGCAGCCAGTCAGTTACGAATGGAAATGGATTCGATGCCGTCCGAAATCGATGAAGCCACCCGGCAACTGACCCGGATGCAGATTGAAGCGGCTGCGCTGGCGAGCGAAGACTCTCCAGAAAGCAAAGAGCGGCTTGACGAACTGCGAAAGCAGATTGCCGACCGTGAAGAGAGCGTCAATGCACTCAAAACCCGCTGGGAAACGGAGAAGGAAGCCCTGGCTGGATTGCAGCCTTTGAAGGAAGAGATCGACCGGCTGAATACCGCTTACGAGCAGGCCTTCCACCGGGCGCAGCAGACGAACTCCAACGAAGATTATGCGCAGGCATACAATGCCGAGCAGGAATTGAATGCGGCCCGGCAGCGTCTGACCGAGATGGAAGACCGTGTGGCGGAACTGGGGGATGACGCCGGTGAGCGGCTGCTGCGTGAGGAAGTGACTTCGGAGGATATCGCCAAAGTGATCAGCATGTGGACCGGAATTCCCGTTTCCAAAATGCTGCAGGGTGAACGTGATAAGCTGCTGCGAATGGAAGAAGAGATCCATCAGCGGATGATCAATCAGAACGAAGCTGTGGAAGCGGTTTCCAATGCGGTCCGCCGCTCCCGTTCGGGGCTGCAGGATCAGAATCGACCGATCGGATCTTTCATGTTCCTGGGGCCGACCGGTGTCGGGAAAACGGAATTGTGTAAGGCGCTGGCCAGCTTTCTGTTTGATGACGAACGCAACATGATCCGCATCGACATGAGTGAGTTCATGGAGAAGCATTCGGTGGCCCGTCTGATTGGTGCCCCTCCCGGGTATGTTGGGTATGAAGAAGGGGGAAGGCTGACAGAAGCGGTCAGGCGACAGCCCTACTCAGTGGTGCTGCTGGATGAAGTTGAAAAGGCACATCGGGATGTGTTTAACATTCTGTTGCAGCTGCTGGACGATGGGCGTCTGACAGACAGTCATGGCCGGACCGTCGATTTCTCGAACACGATCGTGGTGATGACCTCGAATATCGGCAGCCAGACCATCATGGATCTGTCGGGCAAAGAGGATGAGGAGCTGATTCACAACCGGGTGATGGACGCTTTGCAGCATGAGTTTCTGCCTGAGTTCCTGAACCGGATTGATGAAGTGATTGTCTTCCATCCCCTCGGGAAAGAGGAAATTCGCCAGATCGTCGATCTGCAGCTCAAGAATCTGTCCCGGCTGGTGGAAGCGAACGGTTATTCGCTGGAAGTTTCCACGGAGGCGAAAGATCTGCTGGCGGAAGAAGGTTATGATCCGGTCTACGGAGCCCGCCCTCTGAAGCGGACGATTCAGCAGCATATTCAGAATGAGCTGGCGAACAAGTTACTGTCAGGGGATTTTACGGAGGGATCGACAATCCATGTCGACGCTCACGAAGGACGGTTTCAGTTCTCTGAGCGATGAGCGTTGTCGATAGCAGGATTTGAGTTTTAACAGCCTCAGGCGGACTGCCTGGGGCTGTTTTTTTGAGTGACGCGCATGAAAAAACGACGCTCACTGTATATCGAGTCAGCGTCATGAATTCATTCTGTCTCAAGTGACTGAAACAGCGGGTTCAGGCAGATTCTTCAAGCACCGTGAAGGGGCTGATCTTGCGGACTTTCTCCTGAATCTGTTCTTTTTCAGAAGCGTCCTTGGCTTTCGCGAACTTTTCCCGGAGTTTTTTCAGTTTGGCTTTCCGGCTGCGACGCGAAGCTAATTCACGCCCTTTTTCAACACGTCCCATGTCTCTCTGGTTCCTGTTAAGTGAAATTGATATGCTCGAATGTATATATTCTGTGTGAAGAATTTGATTCTAACATCTATGACTGTAAGGGGCAACGATCAGAGTGCTGCATTTTTCGAGAGAATTTGAGAGAAGCCCGGCCCGACGATTCGGGTTGACCTGAAACGGCCAGCCTGATATTTCACCCTTACATCTCTCTACCTCTCAAGTTGTACTTCATTCCTCCGCTGTTTTCGCTCATGTTTTTGCAGCATGGGTTGTATACAGGCACTCTCTAAGTCTCGCCATATCAAATATTTGGGAACAATCTTCATGTTCAATCAGTCTCGCCAGGCTGTATTACTGATGCTGGTCTGCGGTGCGCTCAGTCTGTGGGGGACTGTGAATTCGTGTTTTGCACAAAGCCGATCAACAATTCTCGGTCCACGGGAAGCGTCCGGGTACTCGCCGTTGCCACAACGACACCAGACGATTTTCATGCCCCGGGATGAGCAGGATATTCAGCAGATCAGTCAGTCGCCCCAGATTCCTGATGTGCTGGATGCGGAGTCCAAAGAGGCCCTGGGGATTCCTCCTCAATTGCTGAAAGAGGATCGTATCTGGGCGGAGCCGGATGAGGAGTGTGTGGATTGTGAAACATTCGTGCCGATGCTGGCTCACAAGAGTGCCACTGGATCGATGACCTGGTTGCCAGGAAATGATGATAACCTCGGGATCTTTACATTGTATCTCTCGGAGACAGTCGATCTGCCTCGCCTGGAAGGGTTCACGATCACGCCGCGCTTTGGCGTGCATTACCTGGACGGCCCCGTGCGGACCGATTTACCGGCACGGGTGTATGACACCTCGGTCTCATTTCGCTGGTTCAATAAGGTCAATGAAAAATGGTCGTATGAACTGGAGGTCGCTCCCGGCGTCTACAGTGACTTCAAGAGTGTCACTTCGGACTCCGTGCGAATTACCGGTAAGGGACTGGCATATTATGTTCATTCCCGCGCCAAGCAGTTTGTGATGGGGGTTGTCTATCTGGACCGTGAAGACATTCTGATGCTGCCGGCTGCAGGGATGATCATGTGGTTCAGCGAAGGTTCCCGGCTGGAGTTGATCTTTCCGAAGCCGAAATTCACCTACCGTATTGAAAAGGACGATGACAAAGAACGCTGGGCTTTTCTCGCGGGTGAATTCGGAGGGGGATCCTGGGCCATTCGGCGCAGTCCTGGTGGTGTCGATGACATCGTGACCTACAGCGATCTGCGCCTCATTGGTGGCCTGGAAACCAAGCACACCAATGGGAAGATCAGTCAGCTGGAAGTGGGTTTCGTATTTAATCGCAGTTTGGAATATCAGTCGAATATCGGCAACTACAAACCATCTCCCACCGCCATGCTGCGGTACCAGCTGACGTTCTGAATTTAGAGATCGCAGTTGATGTCGATCCAGGTTCGTTTGTCGAATGATTCCAGCACGGAATCGGCAATGAGCTGGGCAGATGCGCCATGGTCAAAACCGGGGATGGCGTCGCGTTCTTCCACGATGGCTGAGACGAACTCGTAAACCAGGTCGTAGCGGAAAACGGTACTGGGCACGCCGGCATGCGGGTCGCGCGGGCTGCCTTCAATCACCAGGTATTCTTCGGGGACAGGCAGTTTTTCCATCGTCTGGCCCGGTTTGCCGATCAGAATGTTGTTAGGATCAGTCAACTGATATGCGGCGGAGCCTTCAGACCCGTTGACCTCGGCCCATTCGTAGCCGAACCCGTCGTTGTGGTAACCTTTCATCAGCGTACTGCCTTCCCAGACTCCGACGGCACCATTTTTGAACTGGCCGATCAGTGATGACCAGTCATCGACTTCAGACGGTTCACAGGGTTGTCCGTCGGCGGTTTTGTCGCGGGGGACAAACTGGGCGACAGCGCCACAAATACTCTTGATTGGCCCCAGCAGGTCCTGTGCGAAATCGATGCGGTGAATCGTCATGTCAAACAGGTCACCAGCACCGGCGAGTTTTTTGCTTTGACGCCAGCCCCAGCTGGATTCCGGCCAGTCGAGGAACCGCTGGCTGCGGAAGTGGCGGGGCATGCCCAGAGCGCCGGATTCCACCAGGTGTTTGACGTAACGCATGGAAGGAGCAAAACGATAGGTGAAGGCAGTCATGTGGCGCACGTTGGCGTCACGGGCAGCCCGGTACATTTCCGCGGATTCCGTGTAATTCAGGCCCAGCGGTTTTTCGCACATCACATGTTTGCCGCCTTTGATGCAGGCGAGTGCAATTTCGTGGTGTGTGAAATTCGGAGTGGCGATGATGACGGCGTCGACATCAGGATCGTCCGCCATTTCCTGGAAGTTTGTGGTGGCTTTGGTGTTTCCCCAGTCGCTCTGCCGCTGCGCCAGCAGTTCGGAATTCGGATCACAGATTGAGACCAGCTCGGCACGGGGATCGATGTTGATGCCTGGGACATGGTGGTAGTCGGAGACCGCGCCGGCTCCGATGATTCCGATACGAACTTTGTCTGTCATGAGAAAACCTTATCAGGGGTTGAAATCAATTATTTATGTTTGATCAGTTGTTCAAGCAGCGCCTGTGCGTCTGCCTGAGTGTGGATGCGTTCTTCCAGCTGGGCGTCCTGAATTTGAGTTAAGAGCTCTTTGAACTGGGGCCCTGACTTGATGCCGGCGGCGATCAGATCATTGCCCGTAAGCAGTGGCGGGGGATTCAAGACCTCAATGGGAGTATGATCACGATACTGGCGGCAAAATTCAAGGTCTGCCAGGGACTGATTCCGGGAACGCAGGTCTGCTTCAACCAGTTCGATCAGAAACGGGAAGTCTGGATGCGCCAGCAGACGCTTCAGCCGTGAGAGCGAGAAGGAAGATGCTCCCTGCAGGCTTTCCCGCTGTTCAATCAACCAGTGTACCAGGTTGAGCTCATGATTGGAAAAACGGAGTTGTTTGCAAATCTGGTAGACCGTCTCCAGTCGCTGCTGATCATTGGCAACGGGCAGATCCAGCAGCAGGGCGGCAAAGGCGGTCTCAAAGTGGTGTGTTTGCAGGATCTCCAGCCGCTTCAGGGTCTGCTGCCAGAGTGAAAGACTGCCTTCTGTCTCCCAGAGGGAGGCCAGCTCTGGAATGACTGGTTTCAGCAGTCCGGCAGAGCAGGCGAGCTCCATGGCATACTCGCGATTTGGATGCAGCAGCATTTTGCGCATCTCTTCCGCGATGCGTTCGGGGCTGACGACAGTGATTTGCTCTGCCATCGTCTGAATGGCGTGGAACGTATCTTCGTCGAGGCGGAAGCGGAGTGTGGCGGTGAAGCGGATGGCACGGAGCAGGCGCAGTTTGTCTTCCTGCATCCGTTCCAGCGGGTTACCGATGGCACGGATAATGTGCTGCTGAAGGTCCGATTTACCGCCGACGTAGTCAAAGATGGAATCATTGATCGGATCATAAAACATGCCGTTGATTGTGAAATCGCGGCGTTGGGCGTCTTCTTCGGCTGTGGTGAAGTGGACGTGTTCAGGACGCCTTCCGTCGAGATAAGGACCTTCTGTGCGAAATGTCGCGACCTCGACATCACAGTCTGGCTGGTGGCCACGCACGATGATAACTCCAAAGCTCGCGCCGACCGCGAGAGTGTGACGTTTGCCGAACAGATGACGGACTTCGTCGGGCAGGGCGTTGGTAGCCACATCGTAGTCTTTAGGTTCTTTGCCCAACTGCAGGTCGCGGACGCAGCCCCCTGCCCAGAGTGCCTGAAAGCCGGCGTCTCGGAGTTTGCGTACTACCTCAACTGCTGCCTGATAGGGTTCAGTGTGTTTCATGAGACGGATGGTTTTTTATGGAAGCGAAACGGGTCTATTTTGAATACGATCATAGCAAGTTCCAGTCAGATATCGACTTATGATGGTGTTTTTTTGCGATGACGCCACAGGTTCCTGCGGGCTGGTGCGGAAAAAACATGGAAGTCAGGACAGTAAAAACCGGGCTGAGGTTCAGAAACGGACTTCGCAAAAACAGGAAAATGACGTATGATTCATAGTCCTTTTTTTTCTTGGTCACTGGTAAGTCGGGTTCATTTAGCAATGGCGCTCAGTATTTCCAGAACATCGACAGGATGGAAGTTTTGCGAGGAACACACGGTATCCGTTTTGATGGAACCCGCTTCTGGGTTCTGCACCGCAGGCGAGAATTCGGCCCCTTCGATTATGAATGGAGCAAGGACTTCTCGGGCGTGGAATTTATGTACCGTGACCAGAAGTTCGGCGAATACTGCAGTGCCGAAGAAATCTTCGCTGATTTAAAACAATTCTCACTGCCGATGCGGGTCGTCGAAGTGGCCTGTCTGACCATGGGCATGATTCTCTATGGCGTATTAAATGGACTGCCGGAAGCGATCTGGAAAGAGCAGCTCAGAAAACGCCTTGATGAGAGCGGATTTCAGCGGTTTGGCTTTCGTGAAGAAGGACCAGGCCGACTGACCGGCTGATTTCTATCAACCTTCGTCTCAATTCTCCCAGTAACAGTGCGAATGTCTTTGTCGCCGAACCTCTTTTTCGTACCCTCTCTGATGGTTTGTTGTAAGTCACTTCTATTATATGGCTTACGGAAATGTTGTTTGTGTGAAACCAAATTGCGATTGATTTTAAACACGTGTTTAATACAATTGTTTAAAACACGTTTTTTGTTGGTTTGCCCGGGAGTCTCTCTTACCTGATTGTCAAACTCATACAGGAGCGCTAGAACGTATGGGAGTCTGTTACTGATGTCATCTGTCGATGTGCGAAAACGTTTGCTGGAAGCAGCGGGGCCTGTTTTTTCGGAAAAGGGCTTCGAAAAGGCGACGGTACGCGAAATCTGCCAGAAGGCAGATGTCAATGTGGCGAGTGTGAACTACTACTTCGGAGACAAGGAGCAACTGTATCTGGATGTGATCTGCCTGGCAAAGGAGATGGGGGTTTCTCGTGCACCGCTGCCGGGATGGGCACCAGATACGCTCCCCGAACAAAAGTTACGTGACTGGGTCATTACCCTGGTGCGACGGATGCTGGGCACGGGCGAACTTTCCTGGAGTAACCATCTGATAATGCGGGAAGTCCTGCGTCCGACCAAAGCCTGCGAACATCTGATTCAGGAGTTGTTTCGGCCCTTCGTCAATGTTGCTGATGCAATTCTGCTGGAAATGCTAGGTGAAGATGTGCCCGCCTATCGGCGGATGCAGTGTATTTTCAGTATCGCGGCCCAGTGTCAGTTCTATCGTGTTTCAGGGGGGATGGTCAGCCTGATGCTGGGGCAGGAAGAACAGGAGATTCACTACAACACTGAGCGGCTGATTGAGCACATCCTGCAGTTCTCACTGGCTGCGATTAAAAACCTGAAACAGGAATTCGATGGATCCGTTATGGAATCTTCTTCGACTTTTCACAAGATCTGAACCAGAGCAGGGCAGAATGCAACTGTTTTAAACGACTACTCTTAAACTACCCTTGGGATCATCCAGTTGACTGGAGGCGCCCGCAGTCAATTTTCCTGGGAATGCGATTCAGCATAGAAATCAGTCATGTCCGAAATGAATACTCAAACATCCAGAAGTTGGTATAAAAAGCTGAAGCATATCATGCTGCCGATCATCATTCTCGGAATTGGAGGTGGCAGTATGGTTGTTCTCAAGGCAATGAAGCAGGAGCCGGAACAACAGGAAAAACTGCTGCAAGAGACGGCTCCCCTGGTCTCTACCGAAACCATTCACCTCTCCGATTCCGGTGTCACCATCACTGTCGATGGGATTGTCGTTCCCTCGCGTGAAGTAAAACTGGCGGCAGAGGTCGCCGGGAAAGTCCTGTTTACTAAGGATGGCTGCAAAGTCGGGAATCTGGTGTATAAAGCCCCGCTCCAGGAGCGACAGGCGGGGGGCAGAGATAATCTGATGATTGAGATCGATCCGGAAAACTATCAGCTGGAGGTCAAGCGACTGACGCAGGAACTGGCGCAGGCACAGAATGCGATCGATGAACTGGAAGTGGAAATCGACAATGCGAAGGCGATGATCGATCTGGCCCACGAAGAGGTCCTGTTGCAGAAAAGTCAGTTGAGTCGGGTCGAAAAGTTACGTACCCGGAATGTCGTCTCGGATACGGAGTATGAGGAAGCCAAGCGGGGAGAACTGGCCGCGCGCAATGCCCTGCAGAAGCTGACCAACGAAGCCGATCTGCTTCGGGCCCGCCGCCAGCGCATGATGCACGCCCGCGATCTTGTCGAAGTACAGCTGTCTCGGGCGAAACTGGATTTGACCCGCACGAAGATTTATTCTCCCATCAATGGTGTGATCGTTGTGGATTCTGTGGAGAAGGACGGATATGTTAAAGTCGGCGATCCCCTGGTCACCATTGAAGACACTTCCTCAGTGGAAGTACGTTCCAACCTGCGGATGGAAGAGCTCTATCAGCTCTGGCAGTATGCAGCTCAAACTGCGCAAAAGAACAGAGATCAGAAAACGAAAGCGCTGTCTCTCGAGAAGTCGGGTAGTCAGGCTGATAACAAAACCAGACATGATCTGGGATATCAACTGCCTCAGTTACCAGTCAAGGTAAGCTATGAAATCGGAGGAAGAAAATTTGTCTGGGACGGCAGGCTCTCCCGCTATGATGGTATCGGGCTGGATGAGAAAACACGCACCGTCCCTTGCCGGATTGTCGTCTCTGACCCCCGGCCATCCAACATTCTGGTCAATGGGCAACCTGCCAGCCAGGTGGTTGGCGCTCCACCGCTCGCGCGGGGCATGTATGTGTCGATAGATATTCCACTTAAGGGGAATGTTTCACTGCTGGAGATTCCGGAGACTGCGATTCGACCCGGTAATCTGGTCTGGATCGTCCGGAACGGGAAGTTGCACGCGGAAAAGATTCGTGTGATAGATACCAGCAATGATCAGCTACTGGTGGAACTGGGCGCATCAGGGATCAAGCCCGGGGATCAGGTTGTGACCTCTCCACTGGGTGTGGCGAATGAAGGCATGCTGGTCCGCGAAGGAGAGGCGAAATGAAGTCGGTCATAAAATGGGCCATCAACAACTCTCCTGCAATGAATACTTTGATGGTCACGGTGCTGGGGGTTGGCCTGGTGTCGCTGATGTTCATGCGGCGGGAGGTCTTTCCCGAGTTTGAACTGGAAATCATCCTGGTTGCGGTTCCCTATCCGGGGGCCAGCCCCGACGAGGTCGAAGAGGGGATCTGCCAGAAAATGGAAGAAGCCGTCCGCGCGATTGACGGCATCAAGAAGATCACTTCCATCGCCAGCGAAGGTTCGGGATCCCTGGTACTCGAACTCCGTGCCGATGTTCCTGACGTACAGAAGATATTGAACGAGGTCCGCTCCGAAATTGATCGTATCCCCAGTTTTCCGGAGCTGGCAGAAGATCCGGAAATTCAGCAGATCACGTTTCGGCAGGTGGCGATTGAAGTCGCAGTCATTGGCCCAGGGAATGAAGATGCAAACAGCGAGCTGGAACTGCGCGAGGTGACTGAGGCGATCCGGGATGATCTCCTGCAGCTGAAGTCGGTTTCGCAGGCTAACATTGCCGGTGCGCGTGATTATCAGATTGATATCGAAATTCCAGAAGCCACCCTGCGGAAATATGGTCTGACACTGCAGGACGTGGCCCGCACGGTGCGGCGGGAGAACCTGGAACTGCCGGGGGGCAAGATGAATACCACATCCCAGGTGCTGCTGGTGCGGGGGAAAAACAAACATCTGATCGGTAGAGAGATTGAAAAGATTCCGCTGGTGACTGAACCGGGGGGAGTGGTTCTGACCGTCGATGACCTGGGAAATGTGCATGATGAATTCGCTGATACTACGATGATCAGTGAGATCAACGGGAAGCCGGCGATGTCGATTGCCGTCGAACGCACGTCCCAGGAAGACCTGCTGGCGATTGTCGAAGAGGTTCGGGAGTTTGTCAAAAATACGAAGCTCCCGGACGGGTACACACTGAAACTCTGGAAGGATCAGTCGATCGATGTCCGAGATCGGATGGAGTTGTTGAGCAGAAATGGTTTGCAGGGGCTGATTCTGGTGTTTATTACCCTGGCGATCTTCCTGGAACTGCGGTTGGCGTTCTGGGTGGCACTGGGGATTCCGATATCGATGTTCGGAGCGTGCATCGTGTTGTATTACACGGGGCAGACTTTGAATATGCTGTCGATGTTCGCCTTTCTGATGGCACTGGGGATCATCGTCGATGATGCGATCGTGGTGGGGGAGAATATCTACGAGCACCGGCAGATGGGCAAGTCATTTGTGGTCGCGGCCGTTGATGGGGCTGCCGAAGTGCTGCCTTCGGTCTGCGCGTCGGTAACGACGACGATTATCGCGTTCGCCCCGTTGCTGTTTGTCTCCGGGATCATGGGCAAGTTTATTGCTGTGATGCCGATTGCCGTGATTGCGATGCTGATCATTTCGCTGCTGGAAAGTACGTTCATTCTGCCTTGTCACCTGGCGCATGGGAAAGTTTCGGAGTCCGGGGGCAGGGAGGGAGAGTCAGAAGGTTTTGTGGGACGGAAACTGAATGCGTTCATTGAGAAATGTTATACGCCGGTGTTGAAGGCTTCGTTGAACTACCCCAGTTCCACCCTGGCGGTGGCGGCAGCGTTGATGCTGATCTCAGCCGGATTGATCATGGGTGGGTTTGCCCCGTTCAATCTGTTCCCCAAGACGGACTTTCGCATGATTGAAGCAATCGTGGAATTTCCCGATGGGACTCCGCAGTCGATCACTGATGCAGCCACGCGCAAGATTCAGCAGGACTTTCTGGATCTGGATCAGGAGTATCAGCAGCAACATGGTAATTCCCTGGTCAAGCTGACACGACGCAATGTTGGCTTTGGGACCCGGGAAGAGTCGGGCGCCCGTCTGGGCGGAACTGTCGAAGGGAGTCATATCGGCAAGGTCAGTATCGAGATTGTCGAAGCGGAAGAACGGACTCTGGGGAGTGAAGAACTTCTGGAACGCTGGCGTGAACGTGTGGGGGAAGTTCCCGGCGTGGACCGGCTGACATTCAAATCTCCCTCGATGGGGCCGGGCGGAAAGCCGATTGAGTTTAAACTGTTGTCCGATGCGAATCACCTGGCGGAACTCGAGGCTGCGGTCGAAGACTGCAAACGGGAACTGGAGACCTATCCGGGGGTCAAAGATGTGAATGATGATTCCAGTCCCGGTAAGTGGGAGTTTCAGATCAAAATCAAGGACAAAGCGCGTGCGATGGGAGTCCCTCTCGCCGATGTGGCAGAAACGGTGCGGGCGACCTACTATGGCGAGGAAGTCATGCGGCTGCAGCGCGGTCGGCATGAAGTCAAGTTGATGGTCCGTTATCCGGAAGACGAACGACGCTCGTTGATGAGCTTTGACGATATTCGCATCCGGACCGGTGATGGTGCAGAGCGTCCTTTGACCGAACTGGCGGATGTGGCCGTCAAACGTGGATATTCTGAAATCAACCGGATCGATCAGCAGCGATCGATAACGGTCTATTCCGACCTGAATGAAAAAGAGGGGAATGCCCGTGAGATCGTCAAGTCCCTGAAAAAGCCGGGCGGGTTCATGGAAGAACTGGCGGCAAAATATCCGAATGTCCGGGTCCGCTGGGAAGGTCAGCAGGAGCAGACGAATGAATCGGTGAACAGTCTGATAATCGGGTTGATGATCGCACTGGCTTCGATGTTTGCGCTGCTGACAATTGAATTCCGGTCTTATATCCAGCCGCTGATTATTCTGGGAATCATTCCTTTTGGAATTATCGGTGCGGTATTTGGCCATGCCATCCTGGGAATGGAGTTAACACTGTTTTCCTTGTTTGGGCTGGTGGCTCTGACCGGGGTGGTGGTGAATGATTCGATCGTACTGATCGACTTTATTAACCACCGTGTTGCCGACGGTCTACCTTTGAAGGAAGCGCTGATCGATGCAGGTCGCCGCCGCTTTCGCCCCGTATTGTTAACTTCCATGACCACCATTGTGGGGCTGGCGCCCATTTTGAAAGAGACGTCCTTTCAGGCCCAGATTATTATTCCGATGGCGGCCAGCCTGATTTTTGGTCTGATGCTGGCGACTGTGCTCGTCTTATTCCTGATTCCGACATACTATTACCTGTATGCCCGATTTATGGGTGCGCAGCCAAACGAACCCTGGTACGACAAAATGGATGGAAAGCACGAGGGAACGGGCTATAATGACAGTGAATTGCAGCACTCAGGAGCTGCTCCACTACAGGCTTAAGACAGCCCTGTGAACAGGTGGATATATTCTTGCTTGTGATGACGGCATCTGGTTAGGATACGCCGTCTGTTTTGGAATCGGGTCTGCAGTCAGAGTCGGAAAGAAGACGATATCTTCTTTTAGGTTGAGAAGAATGAAGCGCGTATTACTCAAATCAAAAATTCACCGTGCCACGGTGACCGAAGCGAATCTGGAATACAATGGCAGCGTGACCATCGATCAGGAACTGATGGAAGCAGCTGACATTGTGGAGCATGAGCAGGTCCAGATCTATAACATTACTTCGGGGACCCGACTGACCACTTATGCCATTGTTGGTGAGCCCGGATCTGGTGTGATCTGCATCAATGGAGCGGCTGCCCACCTGGTGAAGCCGCGGGATCTGGTGATTATCGCCAGCTATGCAGAATACAAGGAAAAAGAGACACGCGGACATCAGCCCAAGGTCGTGCTGGTTGATGAGCATAACTGTCCCGTCCCCACGTCTCAGCCTGTAGGAACCAGTGTGGAATCTTGATTAGCTTGCAAATTCAGCTATGTGCTTAATAATTGTGCAATTCTGTCTTCGGGGCTCCACTGATTTACCCAATGCAGACTGATTTCTAAAAAAAATCAGTCTGCCACTTCCTTCCTCTTCTATGATAGCGTATCATGTGGATGCGTTCGCCATCTTTTTGAGCAAGTGGGTGCAATGTTTTCATGCTGTCAAAGCAGAGCAAGCCCCTCTTTCGGAAAAATCAATTCCCCGAAAGGCTTATGAGACAACTACTTTTGAACTGATTTTCGGTATCAAACTGTTTTGCTGTGACTGATTAGGATTTTCCGATAGAACGAATGGAAGACGATCGCCCGATTTTCGAAGATATGGTGGGGTACAGCCCTGCGATGCGTAACGTCTATCGTCTGACGCGTCGTGCCGCTGCTACTTCGTCTACCGTCTTATTGACTGGGGAGACCGGTACCGGCAAAGAGTTAATTGCCCGCGGTATCCATGAGCTGAGTCCGCGCGCCACAGGCCCCTTTATTCGTGTCAACTGCGGTGCGTTGAGTGAAAGTCTGCTCGAAAGTGAACTGTTCGGTCATATCAAAGGGGCTTTTACCAGTGCCGTTGAAAACCGAACGGGGCGGTTTGAAGCCGCCCATGGGGGCACGATTTTTCTGGACGAAATCAACTCTGTCAGTTTTACTCTGCAGGTCAAGTTGCTGCGTGTTCTGCAGGAGCATGAATTCGAGCGGGTAGGTGATACGCGTTCCATTTCCGTCGACTGTCGAATTGTCGCAGCGACGAACCGCAATCTGCTGGACGAAATCGAAGCGGGGCGTTTTCGGGAAGACTTGTACTATCGTCTGAACGTGATTCCGATTGATCTGCCTCCCCTCCGCGAACGGTCTGAAGACATTCCGGAACTGGTACACTTTTTTGCGAAACAGTTCTCTGCCGAAGAGAAAATTCCCCTGCCAAATTTCTCGGAAGAGGTTTTAAATACCTTCAAAAACTACAACTGGCCGGGGAATGTCCGGGAGCTGCAGAATTACGTCGAACGGCTGATCGTACTTGCAGGGGAAGACGGGCCCATGCTGGATTTGCTACCGGGACATGTCACTGGCCGGTCCGCTCCCCGGACCGTCACTGCGAAGACCCAGGATCCAGAGACGCTTTGTCGTGATCTGGTTTCGATGGAACTGCATCGCGTGGGGGATGAGTCCACCGACGTACATACTCAGGTTGTATCGCTCGTGGAAAAAGAAGTGATTTTGCAGGTTTTACGGGCCTGCCAGGGGGTCCAGACGAAGACGGCCACCCGACTGGGAATCAACCGCAACACGCTGCATAAAAAAATATCCGAGTACGAATTAGAATCTGAAGCAAGATGACTTGCCCTTCACCTGCTGAACAGCCCTATAATAGGGTGCCGTTCTGAATTCCTGTCAGAAACGCCGCGGTCCCACCACTTTAAGCCTCTCTGTTCGTGATAAAGTCGTCCGCATGTTGTCGAAAGTGACTGTTTTCTGTTTCATGGCCAGTTATCTGGTAGCCTTCTGTTTCGAGTTGGCCCGATTTCTACGCAAAAAGAACGGATGGCTGCGACCACTGATCATTCTGTTTTCCCTGGCGGGGCTGGTGGCTCAGACCGCTTATCTGGTTTACCGCTCTCGTGAGACACAACTGCCACCCTTGTTGGGGTCCACGCATGACTGGCTGGTGGTCTTCGCCTGGTTACTGGTCGCGATTTATCTGTTTATCAATCTGATCGATGAGGAACTCTCGATCGGTCTGTTTCTGTTTCCGCTGGTCCTGGCACTGGTGGTGGCTTCTTATTTTGTCGATCACGTCACCAATCCGCTGGTGCAGCCGGCGATTCGTTCCTGGGCGATGCTGCATGCGACGCTGCTCGTACTGGGGGGCGTGGGATTCGTGCTTTCGTTTGTCATCAGTGCGATGTATCTGATTCAACATAAGCGGTTAAAGCAGAAACAGAATTTTTCAGAGGGCTTTCACCTGCCCAGTCTGGCCAAACTGGCACGTTTGAACCGCTGGGCACTGATGATCTCCGCCCCCTTGCTGACAGTCGGGATGGGTATCGGCATTGCATTGGGGGTTTATGTCCGCAAAGGAGCACAGGCGATCTCCTTTCTTGACCCGGTGATCATTGTGTATGAGATCGTGTGGGTTGCCATGTTGCTGAGTGTGATCTTCATCCTCCGCACGAAACAGCCTAACCAGAAGCACATTGCCCAGCTGACAATCTGGACTGGAGGGCTGTTGCTGCTGACCGTGATCGGCATTCAGATCCTGACGAACAGTCGTCTACTGAAGATGGATTCGTGGCACTCCCGGTCTGATACACCCCGGATGGAAATTCAACAGTCGACTGCAGAAAGGATCCTTTCGTGAATCTGCAGGTCGTTTACTGTAATCACCAGACAGCGGGACTGGATGTACGAGAGAAGCTGGCGTTCTCCTCGAAAGAGCAGCTGGACCAGGCATATTCCATCCTCAAGCAGTCATACCCCGACACGGAAATGGTTGTGATTTCGACCTGCAACCGGGTGGAGCTGTATACCGCGACCCAGGAGCCGGAGGCCGGGCCTTCCCATCAGGATCTGGCAAAGTTCTTCTCCGAATTTCATCACGTTCCGGTCACCGATTTCTTTGAAGACTTTCTGGAACGAACAGGCCCCGATGCCGTACGGCATCTGTTTCAGGTCGCCTCCAGCCTCGACAGCATGGTGCTCGGCGAGCCGCAGATTGTCAATCAGGTGAAAGAAGCCTATCAGCGGGCGACCGACAACGCGCTGTGTGGCCCGTTGACGCATGCCCTGTTTCAGCAGGCGATCCGGGTCTCAGCACGGGTCCGTACAGAAACGCAACTGGCGGAAGGCCGGGTCTCGATCGCCAGCGTGGCAGTGGGGACATTTGGAAAAAGTATTTTCGAACGCTTCGATGACAAGACCGTGCTGATTATCGGAGCCGGCGAAATGGCTGAGGAGACGCTGACCTATCTCAAAGACGAGGGAGTCAAGAAGATTGTGGTGGTGAACCGCAGTCTGGAAAACGCACAAAAACTGGCGTTGAAAGTCGGCGGAGAGGCACGCGCCTTTGATGATCTCGATGACTGCCTGGCAGAAGCGGATGTGATTGTCAGCACCACCGGGGCCTCACAGCCGATTGTGGACGTGGAACGCTTTGAGCGGGTCCTCAAAAAATCGGGTAGCAAGACCTTTTTCATCCTCGACCTGGGGGCGCCGCGAGATTTTGCTCCTGCAGTGGGACAGATCAACGACAATATCTTTCTGTATGACATTGACGATCTGGAAGCGACCTGCGAAAAGAACCGGCGGGCTCGACAGAAAGAAGTCGAGAAAGCGCTGGCGATCATCGATGAAGAGACCGAACGGTTCATGCATGGCGTCTATCACCGGGCAACCGGACCGATTATCAAACAACTTCGCGAACAGTGGCACGATGTCCGCGAACAGGAGGTCGAGAAGCTGTTCAGCAAGCTGTCCCACCTGGATGAAAAAGATCAGGAGTTGATCAAACGCTCGATCGAGCAGATCGTCAATAAGCTGTTGCATCCTCCCCTGGAAGTCCTGCGCCAGGAAGCCCGCGAGGGGACGCCGCACGGACTGCTCGATGCGCTCAAGCAGCTATTCCACATCCGGGACTGATGTGTTCTGTATCGTCGCCGACTGTCGGAGTACAGGCAGATTGATCAGAATGGCGGCGATGAATGTCAGTAGAATATTCAGACTGTTGACATATTTGGAAGCCTGATGATATCCCCGAAACTGCGCCGGTCGCGGGCTGCCGGGGGGCGTGATCATCGCTTCCAGAGGCTGGTAAATCCAGAAATAGTCGATCAGGCTGATCGCCAGAGTGAGAATCACCAGTCCCAGCACCAGATTCGATTTCCAGCGGGGGAGTAACTGTTTCGAACGGATTCCCAGACTTCCCAGAAAAGCTCCCGCGAGCAGGACCCACCCCACCGTATAGTAGATCGGAAAGTGGAGCGTGATCAGCTGATCTCGGACCAGAGAATCAAAGGGTTGAAAGGTGACATCCTGGACACCGTTGATCACAAAAATCACAGCTGCGCCGACCCAGGCCGACAGGCAGAAACGGGTTAATATCAGACAGAGAGACTGCATAGCTCAATTCATGTTCAAACAGGACTGCGAGGTGATTTTCAGGGGGGCATTTCCATCAACAGGATTTGTATTCAGGGTACTCGATCTTAGCAAACGCTGAAAAGCAGATTCCCCGGGGAAGCCGGAGATTTCCTGAAATAGAGAGATGGAAACAGAAAATTCGGTAACCCTTCCGCTGGAGATGGTCTTTGGTCGAGCTAAACGTTAATATTGTTTATAAATACCGGAGAATCTGCAAATCCCCGCAGAAGCGAGATAGAGAATCGTCTGCAGGTGAGTTAGGATAGAATCTATCCAACCTGAATTCTTCGTTATCATTCCTTCCCGAATTCTGTCTGAAATACTACGGTGATCAAACATGAAACAAGTGAAACATCTTGCGGTCCCATCTGTTACCTCGAAGCATCCACGGAACACAGTCAAGCGATTCCTGGCAGGTGGCTGCCTGGCTCTGGTCGCGGGAGTTTGTCTGCAATTCGCTGTTGCCGCTGAGAAGAAATCCGAGGTTCCCAAGTCTCCGCTCTCGCCGGAAGAATCTCTGAAACAGACAGTCGTCCATCCGGATTTCGAAATGCAGGTCGTCGCGGCCGAACCGAACGTGATCAACCCGGTTGCAGTGGCCTTCGATGAAACGGGAGTTCTGTGGGTAGTGGAGATGACCGACTATCCCCATGGCCCCAAAGAGGGAGAAGAACCCAAGAGCCGGATTAAGCTGTTACGCGACAAGGATCAGGACGGTTTTTATGAAACGGCGTCTGTCTTTGCAGACAAGCTGCTGTTTGCCACTGGTGTGCAGCCCTGGAAAGGGGGCCTGATTGTCACCCTGGCGGGTAAGGTGCAATACATGAAAGACACCGACGGCGATGACAAAGCCGATCTGGTCGAGACCTGGTTTACCGGCTTTAAAGAAGAAAACTCACAGCTGCGGGCGAATCACCCGACACTGGGACTGGATAACCACATTTATATTTCTAATGGTCTGCGTGGCGGATCGGTGATCGCGACCCATCCCGAGTGGACGAAAAATGCGAAACAGGTTCCGATCAACGGGCTCGATTTCCGTTTTCATCCATTGACCGGAAAATACGAATCCATTTCCGGGATCGGGCAGTTTGGACTGACCTTTGACGATTATTGTAATCGCTTCGTCTGTTCGAACCGTAATCCGAACAAGCATATCGTGCTGGAGAGCCGCTACCTGAAACGGAATCCTTATCTGGCAGTGAAGTCGGTCTATCATGATGTTTCTCCTGATGGCGAAGATTCCCGCGTGTATGCGATCAGCCGCACCTGGACGACCTCCACGTTGCACGCAGGTCAGTTCACTGCCGCCTGTGGTGTGACCATCTACCGGGGAGGTCTGTTTCCGAAGGCATTCTACGGGAACAGCTTCACCTGTGAGCCGACTGCGAACCTGGTGCATCGGGATGTCATGACCCCGACGGGTGCGACCTACGATTCGAAATACGGACGCGACAAAGTCGAGTTCATCGCCAGCCGGGATGAATGGTTCCGTCCGGTGAATATGTACAACGGCCCGGATGGGGCGCTCTACCTGTGTGACATGTATCGGGCGGTGATTGAGCATCCGCAGTTCATGCCCGCGGAATTGAAAGAACGTTCCGATTTGAATGACGGGATCGATCGCGGCCGGATTTACCGGATCGTACCTAAAAAAGCAAAAATCAATAAGAGTGTTTATACCGATTTGAAGGATGCAACTCCGGCCGAACTGTTGGCTGCTCTGTCTTCAAAGGATTCATGGCAGCGTGAGACCGCAGCCCGTCTGATCTTTGAAGGTCAGGACGCTTCTCTGCAGCCGGCCCTGGAAAAACTGGCCGCAAACGGAAAAACAGAACAGGCCCGCATTCAGGCGCTCTGGTCCCTGGAGGGGCTGGGGAAACTGACTGATACCGTGCTGCTGCAGGCGTTGAAAGACAAAGCGTCACGTGTGCAGGGACAGGCGGTCCGTTTGAGCGAACCGCGGCTGGCGAAGAATCAGGCACTGAAAAAACAGGTGCTGTCTCTGGTCGATTCGGCTGATCCCACGTTGCGTTTCCAGTTGGCAATCAGCCTGGGAGAAGCGGGCGACAGCGGATCGATGGTGCCGGAACTGGCACAGCTGATGTTGCAGGGAGCCGATGATTCCTGGACCCGTGCTGCCGTGCTGTCTTCGGCCGGCGATCAGAGTGTGCCGATTCTGAAGTCGTTTCTGAAGCAGTTAGAACAGTCCGGTCAGAAAGTGACTGCGAAATCGAGTGTGACTGACGCGGTACGTGAGCTGGCGTCAGTGATCGGTCCCCAACTCAAGGCGGACGAGATCCAGGAGACACTGTCCCTGATAGCGGGGCTGGATGCAGATCGGTATCTGCCCCTGCAGATTGCCGGCTTTGAAGGACTGGGGAACAGTCTGCGTCGCCGGGGAAAATCGATTGCCACCTACCAGGCGAAATTGCCAGAAGCCGACCAGCAGAAGCTGAAACAGTTCTACCAGAAGATTGTGGAAACGGCAGCGGATCCCCAAAGTCCGCTGGCACAAAAGCTGGAAGCCATTGGCGTACTGCGGTTCGTCGGATTTGAAACGGCAGGACAGACTCTCCTGGATCTGATTCAGGGCAAGACATCGCAGGCGATTAAAATTGCCGCCATTGAATCGATCAGTCCTTATGGGGATGCTCAGATTGGGCCAGTGCTGATGGAAGGGTTTGCCCAGCAGACGCCCGGTATGCGGCGGGCGATTCTGGATGCGATGCTGGCCAGCCAGGATCGGACCAATGTGTTGCTGGATGAAATTAAAAAGGGACAGATTAAGATTTCTGAACTGGGTCCCTCGCGGTCGGCGCGACTGCAGCGGCATCGGAATCCCGAAATCAAGAAGCAGGCTGCGGCCCTGTTTGCCGCAGCGATTCCCGCAGATCGCAAGCAGGTGCTGGCTGATTACCAGAAAGTGCTCAAGTTGAAAGCGGATCCGCTGGCCGGGAAGCAGATCTTTGTCAAGAACTGTGTGACTTGCCACAAGATTGGCGAAATTGGTGTGAATGTCGCTCCCGATATCGGGGATTCACGCACGAAGACCCCGGAATACCTGCTGACGAATATTCTGGATCCGAACCGGGCCATCGATGCCAACTTCTTCAGTTATACGGTGATCACTGTCGACGGTGTGGTACACACCGGGATCATCTCTTCCGACAGTGGCGGTTCGATCACGCTGACTCAACCTGAAGGAAAAACAGTGACCGTACTGAAAGATGAGATTGAAGAAATGAAGTCCAACGGCGTCTCCTTGATGCCGGTCGGTCTGGAGAAAAACATCAATCCTCAGCAGATGGCGGATCTGATTTCGTTCATTAAGAACTGGCGTTACCTGGACGGACAGGTTCCCAAAGAGATCGCCAAGCCGCAGTAATCCGACGGCTGTTATAAAATTAACATGGCATCACCATAGCTGTAGAAGCGGTATTTCGCTTCTACAGCTTTTTCGTAGGCTTCCTGGATCAGTTCCGCATCTGCAAAGGCGCTGACCAGCACCAGCAGAGTCGATTTGGGTAAGTGGAAATTGGTCAGCAGACAGTCGACTGCCTGGAACTGGTAGGGAGGGTAGATGAAAATATCCGTTTCTCCCTGCCAGGCCTGAAGTGGTCCCTGTTGCGCCACTGATTCCAGTGTGCGGACGCTGGTGGTTCCCACAGCGACGATCCGGCCACCTTCTGCTCGCGTCCGGTTCAGCTGTGACGCGGACTCGTCGGGTAGTTCACACCATTCTGAATGCATTTTGTGTTCTTCCAGCGTCTCACAGGCAATCGGTTTAAAGGTTCCGATGCCCACGTGCAGTGTCACTTTCGCGACTTCGACCCCTTTTCCGGTGCAACATGCCAGCAGTTCGGGAGTGAAATGCAGGCCCGCGGTGGGAGCGGCGACCGCGCCGGGCTGATTTGCATACACTGTCTGGTAACGTTCCCAGTCTTCCTCGGTGGCCAGTTCCCGTTTCATGTAAGGGGGGAGGGGCATCGTACCAAAGTGGGACAGCAGAAGATGATGGTCTTCGGTCGATTGTACCGTGGCGGTCCAGTAACCCTCTTCATCTTTGGACTGCATGACCAGGGAGAGCTGCTTGTGTTCAGAGCGGTTATGTGCGGGGGTCAGCTCAATTGTTTCGCCAGGCATCAGCTTGCCGCGGGTTTTACTCATCAGCTTCCACTCGCCTTCGGCATTGGAACCGAGATAGAGGCCTTCCCATTTTCCGCCGGTGGCCTGGCGAACGCCAAACAGGCGGGCGGAGAGCACGCGCGTATCATTCAGAACCAGACAATCCCGGGGATTCAGAAACTGAGGCAGTTCCGAAATCATGCTGTGGTGAATGGAGCGGTCCTGACGATTCACTACCAGCAGGCGAGACTGATCCCGCTGTCGAGTTGGCTCCGTGGCGATCAGTTCCGGGGGCAGGTGATAATCGAAGGCATCTAAGCTGGTCATCAGAGTATTTTCTCTGTTATTGGATGAAGGAGAATCAGGTTTGGAAAGAGGAAAATGACTGTGGAAACGACTGAAAATGGCGGATTTTAACGAACGATTGCTATTACTCCGGTCCGATCGAACACAATTTCTCAATCTGAGCTTGTCGCGTCTGACCCTGACGGAACAATAGAACCAGAGTCTCCCCGCACATCCTGAAGCGATTACGCTGTTCTGCCAGGAGAAGACAGTTGTCTGAAAGTGACGCACCTTATCCGATTGCGTTTTGTATTACCGGTCTGCAGCCCGGCGGGGCAGAGCGTGCGCTGGTACAGATTGTGACAAGGTTGAATCGCGATCGCTGGGCTCCTGTCGTCTATTCGCTGACCGGCTCAGGGCCGCTGGTAGAGCAGTTGGAGCAGGCTGATATCCCGATAGAAGTTTTACAGGCACGATCCGCCTGGGACGCCCGCATTATCTGGCACCTGGCGCAAAAGTTCAAAGCACAAAAACCGGTTTTGTTACAAACATTTCTATTTCACGCCAATCTGACGGGACGAATTGCAGCCCGACTGGCACATGTCCCGCATGTCGTGGCAGGAATACGAGTCTCAGAAAAACGGCGCAACGGCCACCTGCTGCTGGATCGGCTGACGAATCGCCTGGTTGAACTGAATATCTGTGTCAGTCAGTCAGTGGCTGACTTCTCAATAAAAGAGGGGCATTTGCCCGCAGACAAAGTGACCGTTGTTCCGAATGGTGTCGAGTTCCAACGGTTTGCAGGAGCGAAGCCTGCGGATCTCAGTTGCTGGAAGATTCCGGAGGGAGCCAAGGTGATTCTGTCAGTCGGGCGGCTGGATCCTCAGAAAGCACCGGGCGATCTGCTCGCTGCGTTTCTGCAGTTTGCAGCGCAGGCACCGGAATTTCATCTGCTGTTTGTGGGAGACGGACCGCTCAAGGCAGAGTTGGAACAGCGTGCCTCTCAGTCAGAGTCTGCAGACCGGATTCATTTTGCGGGTTGGCAGCCCCAGATTCCGGAGTTGATGCGTGCGGCAGACTGCCTGGTGCTCTCTTCCCTGTGGGAGGGGATGCCTAACGTGGTACTCGAAGCGATGGCTGCCGGTTTGCCCGTCATATCGACCAAAGTCGATGGGATTTTCGAGCTGATCCAGCCCGGCGAGCAGGGGACCCTGGTGGACATTGGATCGGTTGATCAGCTTCGTCAGGCACTGGTCGACCTGAGGACCTCTCCTGCCCAGTTTCTCAAGATGGCTGAAAATGCGCAAACTCTTGTGGAACAGGAGTTTACCTGGGAGTCGATTGCGCAAAAATATGACCAGATCTATTCCCGAATCCTCTCGCTGATTGACTGATTTTGCACCAGAAATTCAGATCAAAATCGGCCCCTCTCAACAAAATTTAAAAATCCTCAAAGTCGCAATTCCAAGCCAGATAAGAGTCTAGGTCGAATCGGATTCCCGGATTCGGATATACGCATTTAATCATGCTTGACGATTTCTTTCTGGGTGGTAAATTCAGCACTCTGTGGTGAGAAGTGGTGACGGGTGGGGTCCAATGGCGTTAACGGGAACTTTCAACAAGATTCTGGATGGAAAGCGTCGGCTGGCAATCCCCAAACGGCTCAAGGAAGAGCTGATCACCAGGGATTTCACCCAGATTTATATCGCACCTGGTACAGCATCATCTTTGTTGCTTTTCTCGGAGAAAGGATTTGAACAGCAGGCACAACGGTTGAGAGAATATTCCAGGAATGGCCCGGAGGCAGCCCAGTATCTGCGGTTGTACTATGCACGGGCGGAGAAGGTGGAAGTCGATTCTCAGGGGCGCATCTGTATCCCCGAACGACTTGCTGAGCTGGCCAGTCTGGAAGTCAAACAGGAAGTGGTGCTGATTGGAGTTCAGGACCACGCTGAGATCTGGAGCACCAAGCGTTGGAACACCTATCTGAACGACCATGGTCCTCATTTTGATGAAATGGCTGCTCAAGCATTTGGTCAAATGCCCTGGTAATCCAGTTCAAGTGACAATTCATTGATGTTCATCATTGAAAACTGAGTCAATCAATTATTAGAAATCAAATATTGTTCAAGGAGGACAAACTGGAACTCTTCCGCTGGCTACCGGGCTTTGCGGATTGAAGGTGAAATGGATGTCACCTGTGTGTGCTCAGAATATTGGGTTGGGCCACCGGTCGTTCGTCTCCTCATACAGGTAGAATGGAAGCTGCCTGAGGCGGATGGCTTCAGGGTTCCCTCCTTGAACAGAACTCCCTGATAAAGCTTGAGAATCCCTGTTAGTTTTAAATCGCCTGCCTGAGACTCAATTGGTTTCAGGCAGGCGATTTACGTTTAAGCAGCAGAGTGTGATTCAAAAATCTTTAACTGATCTTGCCAGAAAATCAGAAATTTTCTAAACTTCCCGCGCTTGAGAGTCAGATGGAGTTCTTCCCTCTGGTGTTCAGGCAATCAATCTCTCTAAGAGTTTCACTTCTCGAGTTACTACCCCCACCTAACAATCAGATCTGAATTCTGCGATCAGAATCAAGTGATTCTCTGTTTGAGGAGATCATTTGAAGCTGGTTGAGCTGTTTTTATTTTTAGAATCGTAATCAATTGCATGTCAGGGAAATCCGGTGATCAGAAAAGGCCCGTCCATATACCGGTCCTGCTGCGTGAAGTCATGGAACAACTGGATTTGTCTCCCGGACTGGTGGTCGTGGACGGCACCGTCGGCGCGGGTGGACACAGTCAGCATATTCTGAAACAAATTGGAGCCAAAGGGACCTTAATCGGTCTGGATCGTGATGCCATGATGCTGGGATTTGCCAGAGAAAAATTAGGAGCGGAAGCATTGCCGGAAGGGCAGTGTTTTCTCAGGCAGGCCAGCTATGCAGAGCTACCCGCAGTCCTGGAAGAACTGCAGATTCCTGCGGTGGACCGAGTGCTCCTGGATCTGGGGCTCTCTTCGGATCAGCTGAGTGATGAAGCGCGGGGGTTCGGATTTGAGTCCCCGGGCGAACTGGATTTACGGTTTGATACACGACAGGGAGTGCCTGCCTGGCAATTACTGGAAACACTTTCTGAAGCGGAGCTTGCCGAGATACTGGAAGTCTACGGCGAAGAACGATTCAGCCAACGGATAGCCGGTCAGCTGGTTCAGCAGCGAAAAGCGAAACCGGTCCGCACGGCTACAGACTTGATCGAAGCGGTGCAGGCGGCCTTGCCTGCCAAAGCGCTGGCGACGGCTCGCAAGAACCCGGCGACACGCGTCTTTCAGGCACTCAGGATCGCCGCTAATCAGGAGCTGGAACAACTGGAAACGATGCTGGAATCGGTTTTACCCCAGGCTCTCAAGCCGGGGGGCAGAGCGGTGATCATCAGCTTTCATTCACTGGAAGACCGGATGGTCAAGCAGGCGTTTAAAGACCGGGATCAGTGGAACAATTTAACAGCCAAACCGATCACAGCGACGCAGGCTGAGCAACGGGTGAATCCCCGCTGCCGCACCGCCAAGCTGCGGGTGGCGGTCAAAACATAATTTGCGTGAGTTATTTCACAGGGTGACAGGCGGGAGACTGCCTGTCTGAAAAGTTAAAAACAGTTTTAATTCGAATTGGTTCAGTGCCATGACTGAAGAAAAGAAAACAGAAGAAACAGCGGCAGAAGAAGACTGGGGTGTCGAGAAGCCCAAAGCCGGGATCGCTATCGAAACCAAAGTAGGGCTTTGTCTGATTTGTATTCTGCTGAGTGCCTTTGGTCTGGTGGTCTATCAGAAAATCAATCGTCCGCAGGAAGAACTGGCGGTGAGCAGCCCTGCTGAGGAAAGCGGGGAGCATGAATCGACTGGGGAGCCTGATCCCTTTGCCGAGGGGAATGCAGCGACGGAGAACACCGAACAGCTCGCCGAACAGTCCGGTGGATTTAATACCGGCGGTGACAATTCCGGGTTTTCCACTCCCCAGGAAAATCAGAATCAGGAAAATGCGTTTGGGGCACAGGAAACAAATTCAACCGGCGGCGATCAGTTCGCCCAGAACGGATTTGAAAATTTTGATAATCAGTCAACCTTCAATAATCAGAGTGAACCCGCGCAGTCGACTGAGATGGCTGCGAATCAGACGAACAACGGCTTTGAGTCGTTTGATCAACCCACTTCCAAAAATGAATTTGGCAACCCGGCTCAGAACGAATTTAATAGCGGTACGCAGAATCAGTCCGAACCGGCTGCCTTTGATAACGCACAGGCAGACCCATTTGCCGGTGGCGATCAGTTCGCTCAGCAACAACCCAATGCAGCAATGCAGAAGACAGCTCAGCAGAACGAATTTAACCCGGGGGCAGAATCCGAATTCTCACCTCCTGCAGCAGGTGCCGATTCCGGGCTGATGGAACAACCAGCCGCGAATGGATTTGCCCAGGCAGAGACCGGGAATCCAGCAGCGGTCCAGGTGGAAGAAGATCCTTTCGGTGCCGCTTCAACACAACCGGCACAGGCAATGCCACAGCAGGCAGAACCGGCAGTCGACAATGAGTTTGGCAACTTCGATGTGGCGGAAGGGAATGATCCAGCGCAAATGCAGAACTCCTCAGAGCTGCCCGCCAGAACAGCCAAAGTGAACATCACCGAAATCTCCAGTCAGTCGGAACCGGATCCGTTCGGTAATGCCGGCTTTGACCAGACGGAACCGCAGACTCCCGCCGGTCAAATGGAAAACACAAAAGAATTTGGAGCAGAGACGCCGACTGCTACCGCGGAGAATTTTGAGCAGCCACAGGTTTCCGAATTCAGTGAACCACAGAGCAATCAGAGTGCCGATCGTTTTGGCGACTTTCGCGCAGAAGAGTTTTCAGCCGAACGGGCAGAGAGCGTGACCACAGTCAAGCGTCCTGCAGCCAGCATCGATTCCGGTTCTTTCGAAGAAACCGCAATGACCCCCGAGCCGGCTGCTCAGGCACGGGGACTGTTTGACGGTCCTGCTCCAGCTCAGGAAGTTTCTTCCCAGGAGCAGTTTGGCGCGTTTCAGGAAGAGAGCTTTGCTCAACCGACGGCAACTGCGGTTGGTGGTGAGTATGTTGTGCAGAACGGTGAAAACTTCTGGACGATTTCCAAGAAACTGTATGGCAGCGGTCGCTATTTTCAGCTGCTGGCCCGGATCAATAAAAGCCGTGTCAGTGATCCCCGAAAAATGCGACCGGGGTTGAAGCTCATTGCACCGGCTCGATCCACGATTGAGGCACAATACCAGGCGAGCCATCCTACCAAACAGACCACCGTCAGTGAATTCAGCGGCAGTAACGCCGTACGTAAGCCGGGTAAGCCTTCCGGCTTTTTCATCAGCCAGGATGGGCGTCCGATGTACCGCGTAGGCAGCAATGATACGCTGACGGATATTTCGCAGCGTCATCTGGGGCGTTCGTCTCGCTGGTATCAGATTTATCAGATTAACCGGCAGAGACTGCAAAACCCGAACAAGCTACAAATTGGCACGGAATTGCAGCTGCCTTACGATGCCAGTCGGGTCAGTCTTGTGCCTGGAAACTCTTCCGGCCGATAAGTGATAAAGCGTCTTTGTTCGTCTTGATCACTCAAAATTCTGAACTGGCGGCGAGGCTGCAGGCCTGTTTCCGTCGGTCCGGAAGAGGCTCGAATCGATGTTATTCCGTTTCGTCAGTGCCATTCTGTTAGCGGTTGCCGTCTCCCTGATCGGCATTGCGCTGGAGAAAGAGAGCCTGAAACTGAAGCGGCAGGTCAGCAGGCAGCATTATCAGCTGGAAGTGCTGATCAATGCGCATGCCAAGATGAAGCTGGCAGCACAACGCGCCAGTTCTCCGCGTAAAGTGTTGAACTCCATGGAGCGGGGAGAGCTGGATGTCGAATCCAGTTCAGAGCCAGCGGTGACCAATCGACGCGAGATGCCTCTGCTGCAATGGCATCTGCAACGGACACCACAACAGACTGAGCGTCAGAAATAACAGATTCAACCCGGTGTTGAAGGCAGGTGGACAGTTACTTGAAATCCGGCATATCTCAATCTCGAATCAACTGGCGCAGCTGGATCCTGATCGGCGTGGTGGTGATGGCCTGGCTGGTCATCTCCGGACGTTTGATCTATCTGCAGTACGTGGGGCACCGGCAGTTTAAAACCGTGGTGACGCGGCAACAGGTGTTCAAAGAAAAAATTCCGGCCCGTCCAGGGGATATCCTGGACCGCAATGGACGATTGCTGGCTACGACGATCGTCTCCAACAGTCTCTACGTGGTGCCACAGCGGCTGAAAGGAACTCAACAAGCGATCCAGGTCTGTACAGCATTGCAGCTGGATCAACAGCATTTCCTGAAACGACTGGATGAAAACGGGGACAAGTTGTTTCTGTGGGTCAAACGTCGTCTGACTGATACGGAACTGGCGCAGATTCGCACTTTGGATCTGGCAGATGATGCCTGGGGCTTTCGCCAGGAATATCGCAGACAGTATCCCCAGGGAACGCTGGCCGCCCATGCGCTGGGCTTACGCGATATTGACGGAAAAGGGCAGGGAGGGCTGGAAGAAGCATTCGATCATCTGATCTGCGGGCAGGATGGATATCGATTTCTGGTCCGCGATGCACATGGTCGCGTGATTGAAGTCCGCAATGATTCCCGGGTGGCAGCACGCAATGGTGAGACTCTGGTGGTAACGCTGGATTCAATCATCCAGCTGTATACCGAGCGGGAACTGCAGGGCATCGTGAAAGACTGGAAGCCGAAAAGTGCCTGTGCGATTGTGATGGACGTCAAAACCTGTGAAGTGCTGGCGCTGGCATCGGTTCCCTCGTTTAATTTGAACCATCCAGAGCAAATTGAAGAACGGGCCTGGAAAAATACGGCTATCGCTTCGATTTACGAACCAGGGTCCACGTTGAAGCCCTTTATCGTCGCAGCGGCTCTGGAGAAGGGGCTGGTCAAGCGGGACGACGAATTTGATTGTGAGTATGGTGAATACCTTATGGGAAAACGGCTGCTGCACGATCATCACAGTTACGGTATGCTGAGCCTGACAGATATCCTGGTGAAATCGAGCAATATCGGGATGGCAAAAATCGGAGAACGCTTGACGAATGCGGGGCTTTATGAAGCAGTCACCGCCTTTGGTTTCGGGCAGAAGACCGGCATTCAGCTGCCAGGGGAGCTGACCGGTATTGTTCGCCCTTTGAAGTCCTGGAATATTTATTCGACCGGCTCGGTGCCCATGGGCCAGGAAATCGCTGTAACACCCATTCAGCTGATTACTGCACATGTCGCGCTGGCTAATCAAGGGAAGCTGCTGAATCCCCGGCTGATTCGAGACCAGATCGACCATAACTACTTTCCGCGTTCTGAAGATGAACCTGCTCAGGTTCGACCGCTGGTTTCTACGCCTCTGGTCTCACCCGATGTGGCTGACTGGCTGGTGCGTGTGCCGATGGTCGAGACGGTGGAGCGGGGGACCGGACGCAGAGCGAAGCTCGACGAATATACGGTCTTCGGCAAAACAGGGACGGCGCAGAAACCGGATCCTCGTACAGGGCAGTATTCGTCCCAGTTGCATGTCAGTTCTTTCATCTGCGGTGCCCCGGCCCATGATCCGCGTGTCCTGGTGCTGGTGGTGGTGAATGAACCATCGGTCGGGGAGAATCATTATGGGGGGACAATCGCCGGTCCGCCTGCAGCGGAGATTCTGCGTAAGACCCTGCTCTATCTCAGGGTGCCCTTTGATCGTTCGAGCCAGCACTTTGAGGATCGGTCTGCCAGCCGCAGGCGCAATATTCTGCGTTGAGTCTTGTCAATGTTCCCAGGTTACCCGTTTTGTTGGCGTGGGGCTGTTTTTGCGGCTTTTACCGCATGCAGTCAGGGCAAACTTGAAACAATATTGACAAAAACCGGATTTTTTTCTTATAAATCCGGTCGTTTCACCTCTCTCAAAACCATTTCCGATACCCATACAACTTCCTCGCTGAATACCAGGCAGTCGCTTTCTGACCGTCAGGGATTCAATCATTTCGTGCAGGCGTTTCAGCCTCGATTTACACAATCCATTTCCGATCTGACAGTCAATTCAGACCGTCTCACACTATGCAGGATCTCCCGATTTTCGATCGGGCTGCTCAATCATGGCAGAAGAAAAACTCAATCAACCAGAATCAGATGCGGACCCGCAGGCGACTGTGCCGGACTCCGAGCAGGATGCATCCGGTGATGATGTCTCTCTCGATGAGAGCGGTCCGCGCGCTCTACCTCAGCGGTTGCTGAAGTTTGTCAGTTCACGCTGGAAACTGGTGGGGATTGTAGCTTCTGTCCTGTTGTTAATTGCGATTTATTTCCTGAGCGGCTCCAGCGAACCACAAAAAACGCCTCAGGAAATCCTGGCTGAATCTCTGGAATTACTGGAGCAGCGTGGGAACCCCAAAGCGCGTGTTGAGGCACAGGAACTGGCCTTCCAACTGAAAAAACAGGATTATCAGGATCCGGATTTTCCCGGCGCGTTGTATTACATTTTTGGTGTGGTCGCCTTTCGGAATGCGGAAGAGCTGACAGGGGAATCCCAGGATCATCAATATCTGATTGCCAGCCGATACTTGAAAGAAGCCGAGCGGAGAGCGATCGTGCAGGCGCACCGGCCTGAATGGTGTTATACCTATGGTGCGAGTCTGTACCAGCTTGGTTCGACGAAGCAGGCGCGACCATTGCTGGAAGAGGCAGTCGAAACCTGGTTGCCCGGCAAGCTGAAATCCTCCATGATGCTGACCGATATTTACCTGGACCATAAGGCGGATACGGAACTGGAGCAGGCGTTTAAACTGAATTCTGCAGCCTTGCAGTTACATGAGCTTACCCCGGAAACGCAGGATCGCCTGTTTCTGCAGCGTGCTCAGATTTTTCTGGCCCAGGGCAAAACTGATCTGGCAGAACAGGTGCTGGCCAAGGTTCAGCAACAGGAATCAGTGAACCAGGTGACCCTGGTGTTTCAGGCGCAGACACTGATGGCGGAAGGTAAATACCAGGAAGCGCTCACGATTCTGGGGCCCGTCAAAGATAACCTGGGTCTGGATCGCAAATTTTCCCGACAGGCTTCCTACCTGATGGGACTCTGTGCAGAATCTTTGAAAGACGAAGAGGCGGCTATCGGATTCTATGAGCAGACGACCCATCGGTATGCGGGGACGCATGAAGGTCTGGCTGCTCAACTGCATCTGGCTGAGTTACTCAGAAAAAACGGGCGCACCGAAGAAGCATTGATTGCCTACCGGACGGCCCTGCGTTCGGTGAGCAGCCCGGAGGATTTCCGGAATCGCTGGATCAGTCTGGAAGGGTTTCGGAAGTATGTTCTGGATGCCTGGAATGACTGGGTCGACGAAGCAAAAATTAAAAACGGTGTCACCTACTTCAGCGCCGCAATTCAGTTGTCGGAATATCTGCCTCCCTTGTTACCTGAAGTTCAGGCGAAAGAACTGGCAGCCAATGCCAATCGACGCTGGGCAGAATATCTGGAACGCCGCTATGAGCAGGCGACGTTCAGTGAGCAGGAAACACTGAAACATGAATTGCAGGATCACTGGATTCAAAGCGGCAAGGCATATTACGAACTGGCCCGTCGTCTGAATACGTCAGATCGTTATGGTGAGATTTTGTCAATTTCTGCAGAGCATTTTCAGAAAGGACAGGATTACGAAACGGCCCTGAAGGTGCTGACCCGGTTCATTAATATTAACCCTGACAACAAGATGCCTCAGGCCCTGGTCCGTCGGGGAGAAGTTCTGCTGGAACTGGATCAGCTGGATGAGGCCATCTCTCATTTTGAACGGGTGATTTCGAACTACCCGACTGATGTGGCTGCGTTCCAGGCACAATATTTACTGGGAGTCGCCTACCTGGAAAAAGATGAGTTGGCGCGAGCCCAGGCTATCTGGAAAGAGATTCTGGAGACCAGCAATTTAACCCCCCAGGCACAGCAGTGGTCGGACTCTCTGTTTGCACTGGGAAAACTGAATTTTCATCTGGGGAAAATCGCATACAAGAGTGCAGAAGCGGTCGGCGATACCGCACAGGGAGATCAGAAATCCGGGAAACCGAGCCCGTACTTCTATTTTGAAGAAGCCACGCGTCGTCTGCGGGAATATGTGAATCGATATCCTGAATCGCCCAAAGTTCACGAGGCGCGGTTTCTACTCGCGCGTGCTCTACAGAATCTGGCCGATCAGCCTCGGCGGGAACTACGGGCTGCGAAAACAGAAAACGCACGTCAGGAACTGCAGCGGAAACAGTATCGCTACCTGAATATGGCGATTGAACAGTTATTGAGTCTGAATCGTGATTTACGCAGACTTGAGAGCCAGGATCGGCTCGATCCATTAGGCAAGCGACTGTTGAAATCGACCTGCTTCGGAAAAGCACATCTGCTGTATATGACGGGAGAATATGAAGAGGCCATTAAATCGTATCATGATGCCGTCAATCGATATCCTCAATGTACTGAAGTGCTGATTGCCTATATGAAGATGTCAGGGTGCTATGAAAGCCTGGGTAAAAAGAATGAAGCCAAGAGCATGCTCGAGCAGGCCAAGATCATCCTGAAACAGATGCCGGATAAAGTATTTGATTCACGGGCCAGCAACCTGGGACGTGAGGAGTGGAACCGCTGGCTGGACTGGTCGCGCGAATTACGATACTCCAACCAGCAGGCCACGTCTGCCAAAACGGGAAGTGGTGCCTGAAAAAAATAATCAACCAGTGCCTGGCTGAAGTCGATCTGTGCGAAGCAGTTCAAGTCAGCCGGGAACGATTTTAAAAAACGATAATGTGATATGACTGCTACACAATTAATTGATTATCCAAAACTGTTCGCGGTGCGATTGGAGTATTCCAGGGCATTGTTGAAGCTGTCACTGCAGCAGCAGGATCTGATCCAGCAGGACGATTACACCAGTCTGCTGGATGTTCTGGGACAGAAACAGAGGTTGCTGGGGCAACTGGATCAGTATACCAGGCAGCTCCCGCAGCTCTGGGAAAAATGGAAAACAGACCGGGATCGACTGCCGGCAGAGCAGCGCGAAACCTGTGAGGCTATTTTGCAGGAATCGGAGGCGATCCTGTCCGAGTTGCTGCAGAATGAAGATACGAGTACGCAATCGATGATTCATCGACGCGATCAGACCCGCCAGCAGTTACAGTCACTCAACCAGGGAGGCAAGGTGAGTGAAGCATACCGGGACAGTCTGGCCCCGGTGACGCATCGCCATCTGAATGTCGACCAGTAAGAGCTCAAACAAAGTGAAGCACAGTTAACCTTTCAAAGACAGGTTTTGAATAATGAAGCAGAGTATAATTCATCAAGTTACATCACGAGGTGTGATTCAGGTCGTTTCTGAAGACCGGATTCGCCGACTGGAAATCTGTACGCAGTTGTCGAATCTGGGGTACACGGTCGTACCGCTGGCGGAGATGTTGTTTTCAGCAGCGCGCCAGCATACCGAAGCAGAAATCTGTCTGTTACTCGATGCGAAAGCGATTGCTGAGTACGCATTCAAGGCAGACGCGGTTCCCGAAGAACATCTGATTCCGGTTCTGTTTTACCCTCCGTTTTCACAGGAGCAGGCACGCGAGCACCGACACTCTGGCGGAACAGGACCTCTGGCTGCGATGGTTCCGTTTGCGGAACTGAAGTCGGAGGATTCACTCGAGAATATCGGGCGTCTGCTCGATTCCGCGATTAAATACGCACGTCTGTCCCGGCGGTGTTCCGGTTTAGTTCAGGAATTGAATTCAAGATCCACACGAAAGCTGATCGGCTACAGCCAGGCAATCCAGACTTTACGCGACCGGGTTGCTGACGCGACGCATCTGCAGACGCCTGTCGTGGTGCAGGGGGTTGCGGGAACGGAATTACCTCTGGTCGCAGAGCTGATTCACGATGCCATGTTTCTGGAGAAGCGTCCCTTTATCAAAGTGAACTGCAGCAGCCTGACAATTGAAAATGTCGAACGGGAACTGCTGGGATATTTTACCGATGAGAAAAGCAGTTATACCGATGAGCCGAAATGGAACCCGGGACGTCTCGAACTGGCAGAAGGGGGAACTCTGGTACTGGACCAGATGCATCTGGCCTCACTGCCGGTTCAGGCTGCGATCCTGAAGATTGTCGAGCGGGGCGAATATCTTTGCCCGGAAGACAGTCAGATGAAAAAACTAAATTGCCGCCTGATCTCTTTAAGTCATGCACCTCTGTCAGAGCTGGTCGCTCAGAATCAGTTTAAACGGAAACTGGCGTCCATACTGGGGGAAACGACGATTTCGGTTCCCCGGTTGAATGATCGAAAGGAAGATCTGGCGCTGCTGACCGAATTCCTGTTGAGTGAAGTCGCACGAGCCGAAGGCACCGTTCCCAAGCTGCTGACACTGGATGGGCTGGAGACTCTGAAACGGCACGACTGGACTGGCGATGTGCAGGAGTTGCGCAACCTGATCCAGCATGTCAGCCGGGTCGATAACGGGGTGCGACTCGATGCCGCCAGCCTGCAGCCCTGGATTGGCTCGGAATCGATTGCCAATCCCGATTCGATGGTGGGTATGACCTTTCGGGAAATGGAACAGAAGCTGATCGAAAGTACCTTTGCCCGCTGTGGCGGGAACCGGGAACAAACGGCGCAGATGCTGGATATTGGCTTACGGACTCTCTCAGGAAAACTGAGATCTTATGGTTATCCGCCTCGGGGCGGCCCGGACTCCAAGCGGAATTTTACGGTCCGGCGTGCAGCCTGACCGTCTGGGAGCGTTTTTCATATTGTAAGGTGTCAATCATGATAGATCAGATTCTGAATTCGAATACATTGCCGCTGCTGGAAAAAATGGCCGCGTTCGCTGAACGTCGGCAGGAGGTTCTGGCCGGGAATATTGCGAATATTGATACGCCGGGCTACAAAATGCGCGATTTGCCTGTCGCGGATTTTCAGCAGGCATTACAGGAGGCGGTTCAGTTGCAGGAGGGCCTGGGGCAACCTGCGGCACGCTCGTCTCTCTCGTTGCCAGCCACCCTGGGAGAGCAGCGCGCTACGGAAACTGAACTGCAGAGCCTGTTTCCACGGAGTCTGTTTCAGGCCCGGGAAACGTCTCCCCAGAATCTGACTTTCAATGATGAGAACAATCGGAGTATTGAAGCACAGGTGATGCATATGACCAAAAACTCGCTGATGCAGCAGTTCGCGGTCGAGACTATGATGGCACAGATGAATCAGCTGTTAACTGTAATTTCTGAAAGAGCTTAAGTGGCCCAGATTGCTGGTATGTCCAGTTAGAATAGATAAAGGAGCAGGTTATGTTAAAGGGAATTGATATCAGCAGCAGCGCCCTGGTGGCGCAACGTCAGCGCATGAATACGATTGCTGGTAATATCGCCTCGGTGAACGTATCGCACGATCCGGCGAGTGGCAAGGAGCCCTATTATCGGCGGATTGTGACCTTCCAGGCGGATACGAAGAGCCTGGACCAGGAAACATCGGGAGTGGGAGTCCAATATCATGTAAAAATTGATACAGACACACCTTTGAGAAAAACGTATGATCCCGGACATCCTCATGCCGACCAGGATGGCAATGTGACCTATCCTAACATTGACATGGTCAACGAGTTTGTGAATGCCCTGGCAGCAGGACGCTCGTATGAGGCTAACATCTCGGCAATGCAGATCACGAAAGAGATGTTCAATACCTCATTGCGGATTCTGGCCTGAGGTATGACTTTACCTGCCGAATAATTCAATTTCATCTGATCTCAGGGAAGGGAACAGGATGACGAATTCCATAGGAAATATCGGAAATACATTTGTGCCGGGGATTCCCCCGGTGGGGATCAATGAAGCAGGGACTGCGAACCCGTCCGGTGGTCCTTCCTTCAAAGAGCTGATGCTCGATTCTCTGAACAACGCGAATCAACTTCAACTGGACTCGCAACAGGCTGTTGAAAAAGGGCTGTTAGGGGAAGACATCACACAAGCTGAAGTCTTTACGTCTGTCAAGAAGGCAGACCTGGCACTGCGGATGATGGTTCAGATGCGGAACAAGCTGCTGGAGGCCTATAACGAAGTCCAGAAGATGCAGTTGTAAGGTTCAGCAGACACAGGCGGCCCTCTCACCATTTTGACACGGATTAGTCGATTGGTTTTCCCGGTATGGATACGATTAAGCAAATATATCAGCAGTTCACGAAATTATATCAGAACATGACAGGCAGCCAGCGGGCAATCCTGCTGTCCGTTCCTGTTTTGATGATGGTCGCATTCGGCTTTCTTTTCTTTCGCGACAGCAAATCCAGTTATGTCTCCCTTTCCCTGGGAAAAGATTTCACAACGGAAGGCGTGATTCACGCTGAAGAAGTTCTGCTGCGAGCGGGACTGACCGACTTCACGCGTAAGGGGCAGCGGATTATGGTCCCCCAGTCCGAAGTGACCCGCTACAATGCGGCACTGATTGAAGGGGGCGGGCTGCCGACCGACTGGGCATCAGAATGGCAGGCGCAGTTCGAGAAATCGAGTATGTTTGTCAGCAAGGACCAGTTGCAGGTCATGCGTGATATTGCCCTGGGAAATCAGCTGCGGAGAATGATCCGGGCAATTCCTTCAGTGGAAGATGCGAGTGTGATGTGGGCCCGTTCCAAGAAACGGCTCCGCTGGAATAATACAACGCCGGAAGTCACGGCGACCGTGATGGTCAAGCCCCGTCCCGGTCGCGAATTGTCTCCTACCCTGGTGAGCAGCCTGCGGGCCGCGGTCTCCACGATGGTACCCGATCTGACGGCGGAGTCGGTCACGGTGTTCGATCAGTCGACGGGGACTTCTTACACTACTGAGGATAAAAATGCCGCCTTCGATGGCAAGTTCATCAGCTGGGTCAACAAGCATACACGCAACTACCAGACCAAGATTCTTGATTCACTCTCCTACATTCCAGACGTGATCGTCAATGTGAATGTCGATGTTGAAAACCTGAAGCGGTATGTCGAGCGCAAACAGGAAATCAATACTGACGGCACAGTGGCCCTGCAGTCAAAAGAGCAGTCGACAGAACGAAATATCACCCAGAAGCCGGCACGGGCCGAACCGGGAGCCCGTTCCAACCAGCCCAATTCGCTGTCGGTGTCACGAGGCAATGAAAAAAGTGAAAAAGTAACCGAAACCAATTCAGAGTCGATGTCGGCTCCCTCGTTTACCTGGACGGAAAAAGAGTTTGTGGCCGCGATGCCCAATACGGTACAGGTTTCGATTTCGATTCCCGAAGATTATTACTCTGCTGTTGCCGTCAAGCGGGGCATGCAGAAAGGGGAATCCGATGCGGATCTGGCTGCATTCAAGCAGGCGACCGATGCGATTAAAACGGAAGTGGAAACCAGCATCCAGAAACAGGTTCAGAAGCTGATTCCTTCGCAGTCCGCGGAAAATTCCGTGAGCGTGGCTTCATTTGTCCGCGTCGATCAGCAGGTTCCCGACGTCGCCCTGCCGCTGACTGAAAGCGTAGGCGAGTTTGTCAGCCAGTGGGGCAGCACGATCGGGTTGGGGCTGTTTGCCATCTGGGCACTCTGGATGCTGAATAAGAGTATGCCGGAAATGGAAGAGGTCGATACAGAAGCGCTGAACCTGCCCCGTGAAAAGCCGGCCCCTGCGGATAACGAAGAAGAGGAGACGCGTCCCAAACGGGAACCGACCCAGCGGGACGAAGTCCAGTTGCTCGTGCGGGACAATCCGGAAGCCGCGGCCATGGTATTACGGAGATGGATTCAGTCCAAATCGTAGACAGTTGCTCTCAGCGGGCGCATGTCAGTGAAACAGTTTATGAGTGAGTAGAAACATGGATGATCTACAAAAAGCAGCGGTGCTGTTACTGAGTCTGGATAAAGCACTGGCTGCAGAAGTGTTGAGCCTGATGCCCAAGGATGATGTGGAAAAGGTCACAATGATGATTGCCCGGATGCAGGATGTCTCCAGGGAACAGCAGACCAGCGTCTTAAACGAATTTACCTCCTTGAGTGGTGAGCAGACCAACATGGAACGCGGTGGTCTGGACGCGGTGAACGAACTGCTGGAGCAGTCACTGGGCAAAGAGGGGGCCGGCTCGATTCTGGACAGTATCAACCAGACCATGAATTCGGTTCCCTTTGGCTTTTTACAGAAGTCCGGGGCAGCGAACCTGTTGACCTTTATTATTGAAGAGCATCCGCAGACGATTGCCATGATCATGTCGCATTTGCCCAGCAACCTGGCGGCGGAAGTGCTGGCGGGTCTGCCTTCCAATAAGCAGATGGATGTGATCAAGCGGATCGCCAATATGGAACAGACCAGTCCTGAAGTCATCCGCGATGTGGAAAAGAGCCTGGAACACCGGATGAAAAACACGTTCAGCCAGGGCATGGAGAAAGCGGGTGGTGTGGAACTGGTTGCCGAGATCCTGAACGTGACCGACCGGATGACCAATAAGGGAATTCTGGAAAACATGGACCAGGATACTCCCGATCTGGCCGACGAAATCAGGCGACTGATGTTTGTCTTCGACGATCTGGTGAAACTGGACAACAAGGCGATTCAGGCTCTGTTGAAAGAGGTGGACACCAATCAGTGGGCGGTGGCGCTCAAAGGTGCTTCGGACGATATCAAGCAGAAAGTCCTCAGTAATCTTTCTCAGCGAGCGGCTGACATGTTGCGGGAAGAAATGGAATACCTGGGGCCGATCAAGGTCAGCGACGTCGAAGCGGTCCAGCAGCAGATCGTGGACAGCGTACGACGGCTGGAAGATGCGGGTGAAATTGAAGTTGCCTCCGGTAACGAAAGCGAACAGTACATTTCCTGATGACAGGCCGGAATCAATGTTTATTGCAGGCAGACCCGGTCGCGGGAGCCGCCTGGGAGAATACAGATAAAGAAATCACAATGGCGGAACTGGAAACTACAAAACTGTTAAAAGCGGAGTCGTTTCGAGCCCTGGGTTCGAAAGTGGCTTACAGTTTTAACGATATTGAAAAACGCTGCGAGGATTACATTCTGAAGGTGCGGGATCAGACGCGACAAATGATCCTGGATGCCCAGCAGGAAGCGGAACAGCTGAAGCAGACTGCCTATCAGGAAGCGCGGCAGCAGGGACTGGACTCAGCACAGCAGGAACTGGAAGCTCTGGTTCAGGCTCGTGCCGAAGAACTGGCCAGCCAGATGGTTCAGGAGAAACTGGGAACCGTCTATCCCGCGATGCAGCAGGCCGTAGAGGGCTTACACCAGGAGCGGGTGAACTGGCGACAGGTCTGGGATGCGAGCGCGGTGGAAATCTGCCTGGGGATCGCCGAGAAACTGATTCGACACGAAATTAACGCGAAGCCCGAGTCTGTGAGACCGATGATGAGTGAAGCGCTGAAGCTGGCTTCCGGGGCGCAGCAGATCCGCTTTCGTCTGAATCCCATTGATGTGGAGCACCTGGGACAGAACACGAAGAATTTTATCAGCAATTTAACCGGCTGCCAGGATTGTGAAATTATCGAAGATGAAACCATCTCTCCCGGTGGTTGTCTGATCGAGACGCAGCACGGCACAATTGACGCAACTCTGGAAACGCAACTGGAGCGGATTTCAGAGGAACTGATCATTCAGAATCAGGATTAATACTTTCGGATGTTTGATGTCTCTCAGCAGATAAAACAGATTTTGCCCTTTCGTCTGACAGGACGTGTCACGCGTGTGGTGGGGCTCACCGCTTCGGTATCGGGATTTCCGGCGCCATTGGGGGCTGTCTGCGCCATCGATCGGGAAAATGGACATCCCATTGAAGCGGAAGTGGTTGGCTTTCAGGATGAGGAAACCCTGCTGCTGCCATACGAAGAGTTGACCGGAATCCGTCGGGGCGATCGCGTTTCACTGATTCAGTCTGTACCCGCGGTCGCTGTGGGCGAAGAAATCCTGGGGCGTGTCCTGGACGGACGGGGACGCTGTATCGACGGAAAAAATCAGGCCATGCTTTCGCACCGGGCCAATCTCAAAGCCAAACCAATCTCTCCCCTGGATCGTCCGCGGATCGATACTCCGCTCAGTACCGGCATTCGCACGATTGACGGACTATTGACCTGCGGGAAAGGACAGCGACTGGGGATCTTTGCCGGTAGTGGTGTGGGAAAAAGTACGCTGATGGGGCAGATGGCCCGCCAGAGTTCCGCGGATGTGAACGTGGTCTGCCTGGTGGGAGAGCGAGGTCGTGAAGTACGGGAGTTTCTGGACCGCGACCTGGGGCCGGAAGGGCTTTCACGCAGTGTGGTGATTGTCGCAACCAGCGACGAACCCGCATTGATTCGATTGCGTGCCGCGCACCTGGCGACTGCTGTTTCTGAATTCTTTCGCGACTCGGGCAAGGATGTCCTGCTGATGATGGACAGCGTGACCCGTTATGCACTCGCACAGCGGGAAATCGGGCTGGCAGCCGGTGAACCCCCGGCGACGCGCGGGTATCCCCCCAGCGTGTTTTCCCTCCTGCCGAAGCTGCTGGAACGGAGTGGCCGGACTGATTCGGGCAGTATCACCGGATTCTATACCGTGCTTGTTGAAGCCGACGATGCCAATGAGCCGATTTCAGATACAGTGCGTGGGATTCTGGACGGACATATCATGCTCTCACGGAAACTGGCCCATGAATCTCATTGGCCTGCAATTGATGTACTGCAGAGCATCAGCCGTTCGATGAATGATATTACGTCCGAGGTACACCAGGCGGCAGCGGCGAAACTGAAGCAGCTGATGGCCGCTTATCAGCAGTCAGAGGATCTGATTTCCATCGGCGCCTACCAGACGGGAGCCAATGCGGAAGTCGATCTGGCAATCAAGCTGAGGCCGATCTGGAATGAATTTCTGCGACAGGGGAGTATCGAAAACTCGAATTTTGAAGAAGCGGCGAAAGGGCTGGCCAACCTGGTGGCTCGGATGGAACAGCTCAAGCCGTTAAACAGTGAGGGAGTGGATGCAACGGCTCCCGGAGAACCATCGATCGAAGCTGCTGGTAATGTTAACTGAGGGTTTGTTTGAATCCTGTAGATGATCTGAAATTTTGCAGTTATGAAAAAATTTCGATTTCAATTTGAATCCGTTCTGAAAATGCGACGACATAAACGCAGTCTCTGTCGTCAGCTGCTCGGGGAGATTCTGCAGGCAGATCAGCGTCTGGTCGAGGAACGCAGTCGACTGGAAGCCCTCAGGCTGGAACAGCTTCAGGAAATTCGTTTACGCCAGGATCAGGGACGGGTGGATGTGGATGCGGGGGCCAATCGCCGCTACTACGCAGGACAATTACAGACGCAGATTCAGACTGTAACGGCGAATCGTCGGGTGCTGGAAAAGCAGCTGGTGGCCTGCAGACAGGCTCTCGCGCAGGCGGAGCAGGAAGTCAAAGCGATGGAGAAACTGTCCGACAAACATCGTGATGCGTTTCAATATGCCCAGATCCGAAAAGAATCTCTGGAACTGGAAGAAACCTGGGCGGCCACGCAGCAGACAGGAGGAGTCAGATGATCCGTTCCCTGGCGGTGATAGTCAGTGTGTTTTGTGTGGCGACGATCATCTCTGAACTGCTGGGGCTGGGTTTCCTGTGGTTTCGGGGTCATCTGAATGCTGATGCCGTCAAAGACATTCGCCTGATCGTGACGGGCCAGTCGCTGGACGATGTGCAACTCACCGAGGATGAAACGGTATTGCCCTCCCGTGATGAGGTCACAGAAAAACGTGCCATGCGGATTCTGGAACTGGTGGCCCGGGAAGATGAAATCGACATGCTGAAAAGTTCGATCACTCAGTCTTCTGATTCGTTGAAGCAGGACCGCCTGGCGTTTGAAGAAGTCAAACTCAAATTCGAAGAAGAGTTACTGCAATTAAAAGAGCAGAGTCAGAGCGTCGCGACCAAAAAAACGCAGACGGTACTGACGGCATTGCCTGCAGGAGATGCGGTACAGTATCTGATGCAGCTTTCGGTGGAAGAGAACATTCAACTGATCAAAGGCATGGATGGAAAATTCATTGCCAAACTGCTCAAGGAATTTCTGGTCGCCCCGGACCCCCTGGTAATCAAGCGGGGGAAGGAAATCTTCAAGGAGATTTCACAGGACGAACCATTTCGCAGCTTTGCTGACGGGACCCTGGATAAGCTGTCCCAGAATTGATGCATGCTTCTGCTGGAGTTCGCTGCTCTGGCTCTGATTCGCGACCCGCGTAATGCAATTTTTCGCTAAAATTGTTCTATTTTACGCATTCTGACGTGATGTCCAGGTGCTGTTCCTGACGAATATGATAGTGGTGAATTCGTCGATTCTCTCGCGTTCACCACTGCGCAGTTCTCACCGGAGAACTGAAGGCGATTGTATTCGGATTCCTGTTTTACTCTGAGGTGATGAGGAATGGCAGACTCTCCCAAGTTTTCTTTACTGGATTTGCAGACGCCAGACGTGAGCCAGTACGGCAAGCAGAATCTTGGTCTGCAGAGGGAGACAACTCGTTCCACGGATTCAAGTTATCGCAAACAGCTGACAGAATCTCTGTCCCGAAAGCAGCAGCGTTCCTCGAATGACAAACCACAGGTGGAATCCCGGTCTGCCAGTGATAACAAACCGGAACGGAGTCGTCCGGAACCACAAGAGACACAGTCGCGTCCTGCACCGGAACCGCGGGATACCACATCATCTGTGGCTGATCACGATCAGCAAAAAGTACGTCCACAGGACCGCGGAGACGATCGCACGGAAGTGAGTCGTGATGCTGCGGATCAGGCGGCTCCAGTTCAGGAACAGAAGCCTGCTGCGGAAGACAAGAACGATTCTGCCGAGGTCAGTGAGAATGTCGTCACAGTACAACCTGAAGTCAAAGCGCCCGTTAAAGAGAAGGCACCGGGGTACTCCCTGTTTCATGCTGCAGCCCAGTCTGAAGGGACTCTGACTGAAGAAGTGACCACAGGTGAGACCGAGATTCGTCCCCCGGCGAATTTTCAGTTTTCGGATAATCAGAGTCTGGTGAAATTACAGACGGATGTAACGGAAACCCAGCAGACTCAATCCCTGCCGATTCCGGAAGGGTTGGCCGAACTGCTCAAGAAACAGGAAGTCAACACCACTCAAACTGATGCAACTGCCCAGGGAGAGTCAGCTAAAGTGCCCGTAGAAGACCAGCAGGTACAGGCAGCAGATCAATCAGAGGAATTGATCAACGCGGTCGCAGATGATCAGAGTCCTTCTGATGAAACGCAGCCCGAGGTCTCCCTGGACAGTCTGAAACAGATCAAGATGACGGACGAGCTGAAGGCGGCAATTCAAAAATTCCAGGAACAGCAGTCGAAACAAGGCAATGAGAAGGCAGATGCCTCCCAGGCGGATCAGCAGGCTGCCCTGCAACAGCGATATCTGAATTCGCAACAGCAGCAGAACGCAGATAACGGGAATCAACAGCAGGGGCAGGATGCCGCGGCATCCGATCAGAACACGGGCCAGCAGGTCTCTCAGACCGTGATCGATCAGGTTCAGCAGCAGGCAGATCAGACGGGGCCTGATAAAACAGAAGTCTCGGACAAAAAGACAGAAAAGCACGCAGATGCCGACAAGAATCTGCCCGACCAGAGTGCATTGAACCAGGCGCCTCACCAGCTGAAACCGGCAGCAACGGATGCGCTGCAGAAGGCGCTGACCGAAGCGACGAAGTCGAATCCGCTCACACAGGAACAGCACACTGCGAATCCTGCGGGGCATGATCAGAGTCATACGCAAGCGGCAGGGCTCGGACACGCTACGAATGTCGCAACAGATCATCAGGCAGCCCCTGCCGGGCCTGTCGTTGATGCAAAGCAGGTCGATCAACTGGTTGATCGGATTTCGAGCGCCGTGCGGCAGTCGCAGTCGACAGGCCAGCAGCTCAAAATTCGACTGAGCCCCCCGGAACTGGGGACGCTGCAGATTGAAGTCTCTCTCAAAAATGGTGAGTATTCAGCTAAGCTGGAAGTCCAGAACAGACATGCCCAGAAAGTGATTAACGATAACATTGCCCAGTTGAAAGACGCTCTGACCAAGACCGGCGTTTCACTGGATCGGATCGACGTGCACATCAATACGCATTCCAGTGAAGATCAGCGTTCGTCCCAGTCTGATTCGCAGCAGCAGTCCGGCACCGAATTCAATTCCAACCAGTTTTCGGATCAGTCGGGCGATACAGAGCAGGGGCATGACGAGCGGTCTTTTGTTGAGGAAACTATCCAACGCGATGACGTCGAGCCGGAGCAACAGAACCGGCCCCATGTGACCCGATCACAGGGTGTCGCGACCGATAATGTAGAAGAAATTGACGTCCAGATCTAACCCCCCCCTTGTTAATGGAATTTAAGGAGTTGCCAGGATGGCAGTAGATGCAGTAAGCGGAAGCAGTGGTGTCAGCAGTACCACTGATGTGAAGGTGGTTGAGCCCGACAAGGTCGGTTTCAATGGTCTGACCGCAGAATCCTTTATGAAGATGCTGATTACAGAACTGCAGAACCAGGACCCGACCAAGCCGATGGGTAACGAAGAGCTGCTGGGGCAAATTTCCAGTATGCGGGAACTGCAGTCCAATATTGAGCTGTCAGATACGCTCAAGGAAATTACGACCGGCCAGTCATTAACGCAGGCAGCGGGACTGATCGGAAAAGAGATCGAAGGTCAGGAAGGTTCGCAGTCACCGGTAGCCGGTCTGGTCGATCGTGCTTTTGTGCGTGATAACAAAGCCTATGTTGGTATCGGCACTTCTGAATTGCCTGTGTCGGCCATCACTTCAGTCACTCAACCTGCAAGTGAATAAATATAAAAGAGTTATGAGGCTGATCCCCTCTGGAATCAGTCTGACCCGCCTGAAATTTACGAAAAATGGGAAAATGATCAGGATCAGTTTAGACGATAGACAGAATACAGCTGTAGTACGGTTCTGACTGATGCTGCGCGTTTTAAACCAAAGGATTGGGTTTTAACCTGGTTGATTCAACCGAGGAGTAGTCATGGGATTGACATCTGCATTAAATACATCATTGGGCGGTTTGACCCTGAATGAAACCAGTATCGATGTGCTGGGTAACAATATTGCCAACGCAGGAACCAACGGCTTTAAAGCTTCGAATGTGTTGTTTACTACACAGCTGGCCCGTACATTGAGTGTGGGTTCTCGGCCGACCACCTCGAATGGTGGTACCAACCCCCGGCAGATCGGTCTGGGGGCCTTGAGTGCATCGATTCGCAAAGACTTTACCCAGGGGAGTGTGACGAACAGTACCAGTCCTTCCGACCTGGCGATCCAGGGGGATGGTTTCTTCATCCTGGACAGTCCGGACGGTCAGGTCTATTCCCGTAACGGTAACTTCGAACTCAACAGTTCCAGCCTGCTGACCAACCAGAGCGGTTATAAAGTTCAGGGATACGGCGTCGATGAAGATTTTAATCTGGTCAAGACAACGCTGACCGACATTAAAGTGCCGCTGGGTGACTTGAACGTGGCCCAGGCGACCAAGAACGTCGAAATTGGTGGTGCCCTGCTGCCGACCGGGGAACTGGGAACCCAGGGAGCGATCACGACCACAGCGAATTTGACCGATGCCGGTAACGCTAACGCTGCCATCACCGGAACGACTCTCTTGACCGACGTGGAAGAAACCATCGGTACCCCGCTGTTTACCGTCGGGGAAACACTCGCGTTTACTCCAACCAAAGGGGGACGAACGCTGGATCCTCTGACCATGCAGGTGACAGCTACCACGACCGCCGCTGATTTTGCTGACTTTCTGGATCGGACTCTGGGAATTCAGAACGGGGGTGGGATTCCCAACGATGCCACTACAGGTGCTCAGCCTGGGGTGACAGTGACCGGGTCAGGGGCGTTTCAGATCGTCGGAAATGCCGGGACCGTGAATGATATTTCAGTTACGATCGGGAACATCACTTCCAATGGATCTACGGTTTCGCTCCCCTTCACGAAAACAGCTTCTGCGAATGGGGAAAGTGCCATTACCGACTTTGTGATTTTTGACTCGCTGGGTGAGCCGGTGACGATGAAAATGACCAGTGTGCTGGAGTCACGATCGTCTAATAACACGGTCTTTCGCTATTTCCTGGAGAGTGCGGATGACAATGATGGCGATGTCGCGGTTTCGAACGGAACGATCACCTTCGACAGTAAGGGGAATGTTACGAATTTCACCCCCTCCACATTCGGGATCAGCCGGTCCGACACGGCTGCTGATGAAATGGATGTCTCGATCGACCTGTCGAACATATCCGGTATTTCGTCTGCGTCGGCAGGGAGTACTTTGAAACTGGACTTGCAGGATGGTTCAGATCCGGGAACGTTGTCCAGTTTCGTGATTGACGAAACGGGGATTATTAACGGCGTATTCGACAACGGGATCATTCGAACCCTGGGACAGGTGACACTGGCCCGGTTTTCCAACCCGCAGGGGTTATTGGAATCGGGGAACTCCACCTTCCAGGAAGGGGTCAGTTCCGGTCCTCCGTTCCTGGTGACACCGGGTAACTTTGGTGCTGGTACAATTCGTGCCGGTTCGATTGAACTTTCAAATACCGACGTCGGGCGGAACCTGGTGGACCTGATTGTGGCTTCCACGAACTATCGTGGGAACGCGCGTGTGATCAGTTCCGTGCAGCAGCTGGTAGACGAGCTACTGGTCCTGGGACGTTAGGCGAAGGATTGATCTGGGGACCGATCACAGAATTGACTTGAAGGCGGTCCCCGGGAGACTGATGGCATGATCAAATTAACCCGATTGAATGGTGAAGAGTTTGTCGTCAATGCGGAACTGATCCAGAGTATTGAGAGCAGACCAGACACTTTCATTACCCTGACTTCAGATGATCGACTCATCGTGCGGGAAAGTGTGGAAGAAGTGGTGAAACGTGCGATTGCGTATTCGCGTGCGATCCGTCTGGCACCGGGGTTATGAAGCAGAATCCGTGTGATTGAGAAACATCAACTTATGATTGTGAGGGGCCAGCTCACCGCTTGACTGCGGTCGGGAACATGAGCCAGCCCACTGACATCAGGGACCTTTGCAGAAATGGATAAGGCAACAGCCGGCGGGCTCATCTCAGGCATCATTTTGCTCCTGTTGGCGATCTTTATTGCGCCGGGGTCGAGTTTCAGTGCCTTCATTGATATTCCCTCTGCAGCGGTGGTGGTTGGTGGTGCGATTGCAGCCAGCTTCATCGCATTTCCCGGGGCAGCCATGCTGCTGTTTCCCAAAGTACTGAAGAAGGTCTTCTTCCCTAATCAGCAGGAACTGGCTCCCGTAATCGCTCAGATCGTAGAGTTTGCAGAAATCGCCCGCCGCGATGGAATTCTGGCACTGGAGGCCAAGACGGAAGATATTGAAGATCCCTTCATTCTGCTGGGGGTCCAGATGGCCGTGGACGGGACCGACGTGGATCTGATGGAACAGATCCTCCGTACTGAAATGGAAGCTGTGGCCGGTCGACACAAAAACGGCAAATCTCTGATGGATACCGTGGGCCGTTATGCACCTGCTTTCGGGATGATTGGAACGCTGATGGGGCTGATCATCATGCTGGGGAACATGGACGATCCGGAGGCCATTGGTCCGGGGATGGCGGTCGCGTTGATCACGACGCTCTACGGGGCGCTGGTGTCCAACCTGTTTTTTCTTCCCTTTGCCGACAAGCTGGCATTTTACAGCAAACAGGAATTCCAGGTGCGGGAAGTCATCATCAAAGGGCTGGTGGCCATTCAGGAAGGGGACAATCCCCGGGTGATTGAGCAGAAGCTGAATACCTTCCTGCCGGCAGACCAGCGCGTCAGTAAAGATGGTCAGGCTGCCTGATGAATTCAGTGTGCCACAGCAAAGGAGGATGCTCAGATGGCGATGCCTGAAGACGACGGACCTCCAGGCGTACCGGAATGGGTGGTCACCTATGGTGACATGATGTCGCTGCTGCTGACCTTCTTCATCATGCTGGTGTCCATGAGTGAAATCCGTAACGATGAAGGTTCCGTGCGGGCCATGCTGGACTCGTTGCGGGAGCGTTTCGGTACTCATCAAGGTACCGCCGCGGTGCCGGGAAAATCTCTGGATCCCACCAGTAACCAGCGGAAGCCCACCTCCAAGGGGAACAGCTCAGACGGGGGAACCAAGATGGGCAAGGCAAAATCATCGGGAGGGGGCGGTCCCCATAAGACGGTGGAACGCATTAATACAGGGACCGAGGTGACTCTGGGAGGCGCGGCCAGTTTTGACCGGTTTTCTGCTGCGCTGACCCCTGCGTTGAAGAAAAAACTGGATGTGATTGCGGAGGTTCTACTGCCCACTCCCAATCGTCTCATTGTACGCGGACATGCGTCACCAGAGCCTTTGCCAAAAGACTCAAAATTCCTGGATTCACAGGAACTCTCTTTTTATCGGGCAAAAAATGTGGCCGAATATCTTGAGTCCAAGGGAATTGCCCCGGAAAGACTGATTGTCAGTTCAGTGGGCGATGCCGAGCCACGTACCATCACACGCAACCCGGAAGAGCAATACTTGAATCGTCGGGTTGACGTATTTTTAATTGATGCGTATATAGACACTCCGCAGACAGGCAAGCGTTGAGTTCTGCGTCCGATTTCGCCTGATCGGCGTTCCGGATAATTCGCTCGGTAAGCAATTTCAAGGCCTGTTTGATCTTAACAAATCCGCCGACGTGGATGCAGAGGGGCACAGGACGTGTCCCTGCGCAAACAGAGTGCGAGAGTTCAAGGAGGAGACTCGTGGCAACAGACACCGAAACCGAAGAGCCTGGTGTCGAAACAGAGGCAGTGGCATCCCCCGAAGAGAATGCAGTCGCTTCCAGCCAGTCCAAGGCAAAGCTACTGAAGATCGGTGGCCTGTTACTGCTGGTGATCACGCTTCAGGTCGGGATTTCCTACTGGCTGTTGACGCCTGAAACACCAGCAGAAGTCGCAGAAGAATCGCTTTCTAAAGAGAGTGAAAACCTGCAGGTCAACACTGCCGAAGTGAGTATCGACAACTTCAGCGTCACGAATAACATCGCTGAACCCGGTGCGACAATCCATGTGACATTCAACCTGGTGGCGCTCGTGGAACAGGGAGCAGCCTCTGATTTCGAAACCATGGTCAAAGAGTCGAATAAGGCCCGTGTGAAACAGGCAGTCATCGAAGTCGTGCGCAAGTCCAGCCTGGGTGATCTGAATGACCCCCAGTTGAGTACGATGAAACGGATGATGAAAGAGTCGATTAATAAAGTTCTCAAGAAGAGCTATGTCATTGAGACGGTGATCAGTGAATACCGGACCATGACACAATAATGCCCTCCCGGCAGAACAGGATACGATTGTGGCTGAAGAGAATGACGATCTTCTGGATCCCTCAGAAATTGAAAAGCTGCTGAATTCACAGGGACAGGATGCGCCTGCGGAGCCTCCCGCCGGTGCAGGTGCCGCTGAGAGTGCCGGGGATGACCTGCTGGATCCCTCAGACATCGAAAAACTGCTGCAGAATGCGAATTCGGGAGAGGCCGCGAGTTCTGCAGAGGCTGGAAATGTTGTCAATAATGAAGATATCGAGGGACTGTTCAATCAGCATGGTTCGTCAGCAGATCAGTCCGGCATGCCTTTTTCTGCTTCCCATGCTGATACCGAAGCGTTATTGAACCAGGCGGAAGCCAATCTGGCGGCGGCCATCTCTCCTAATCTGGGGCCCGGTAGCGGAATTCCCGGTGATCTGGGGGGAACGCAAGCATTTCAGTTTCCAAACTTCGAGTCGATGACGGGTAATCCCGAAGAGGCGATGGCCCTGTCATCACTGCAAAACGTGGAACTCGATCTGTGTATCGAACTGGGACGGACCGAACTGCTGATTGAAGAAGTCCTGAAAATGAAAGAGGGGGTGGTTGTTCCCCTGGATAAACTGGCGGGGGATCCCGTTGATATTCTGGTGAATGGCCGCATTATTGCCCGGGGCGAGGTCCTGGTGCTGAATGATAATTTTTGTGTCCGTGTTGCCGAGATTATTTCTCCCGAACTTTAAAACTGACTGAGGCAGGGAAACGGAGCTTCCCTGCTGCCTGAGCCCCTGAAATCCCGTGATAGACGACGTAAAGGATTCCATGATTCGTCTTTGCATTCTTGTTGTGCTGATTCTGATCTGCACTCTGTTGTCAGCCGCGCGAAGCTGGGCAGCCGATCCTGCATTTCCGACGCGCACGACGGAATTCCGTCCGCCCCGGACCATGGCAGGCAGTCCGAATTCCTATTCCCGCAGTTCACAACAGGGGCAGGTACCGGCAGCTTCTGAGCGGCAGCTAAATAACCGACCGGTTTCAGGTCATACGGGAATCACTCAGTCACAGACACGCAGCATTCCACAGCGGACTGCGCCCGTTGAGGCGAAGCCGGTAGCAAATCCGATTACGCCCCTCGCTCGACAGAAGCAGGGGGATCAATCACGCACCGACCAGACTGCGCCCAGGCGGGTCCCGTCGATCTGGGGAACATTCGGTGCTCTGGCGCTGGTGATCGGAATTATTCTGATCGCGGCAAAACTGATGAAGAAACATAATCCCCTGGCTGCGAAAAACCTGCCCCGCGAAGTCATCGAAATTCTGGGGAGGCGTCCACTGGACGCGCGGCAGACCATTCATTTCGTGCGATGCGGTTCCCGCGTTCTGATTCTGGGATCGTCTCCTGCTGGTCTGGAAACGCTGAGTGAAGTCCTGGATCCGGTCGAAGTCGATCTGATCACCGGCATGTGTCGGGAACAGGCGGAAGCGGCCCGTTCCAATCAGACATTTTTGAACCTGTTTCAGTCCGCACAACAGAAGACAGAAACCAATCGCTTTGAGCAGAACGAAAACCGGGTCTCGCCATCCAGGCGGTCGGAGCCGGAATCGCATCCTGAGCAGGCGGATTTCTCGGATTACGATTCTGCGGTGAACCGGCTGCAGCAGAAGCTGCTGCAGCCGTCCCGTCAGTCATTGAGTGATTCTGCGGAGCGTGATCATGTATAAGGCCGGGGGACTGGGGATCTGGCTGTGTCTGCTCTGGTTTTTATCAGCAACGGGCGGCCTGCAGGCACAGACAACTGCACAGAATCAGGCGTTGTCCAACCAGGGGGTCGGCAGTCAGAGTCTGCAGAACTTTCCGAATCAGGCAGATCTGAGTCAACAGACAACTCCCGCTGAGAAATCAGGCGTGCCTGAACTGCTGAATGTCGAACAGATGACTTCACCTCAGGGATTGAATTCCACCCTGAAACTGTTCCTGTTACTGACGGTCTTGAGCCTGGCACCTTCGATTCTGATCATGACGACCTGCTTTATCCGGTTCGTGATCGTGTTCGGATTGCTGCGTCAGGCACTGGGGACACAACAGTTGCCGCCCAATCAGGTACTGACTTCACTGAGTCTGTTTCTGACGTTTATGGTGATGGCTCCCATCTGGGAGAAAGCCTACGAGGAAGGGATCGTCCCTTATACAAATCAGACGCAGCAGGCCCCGGTTTCGCTGGAGTCGGCATTTGAAAAGACGGTGGCGCCGCTGCGGAAATTCATGAGCGATCAGATCGAGTTGACGGGCAACAGCGATACGGTCTGGATGTTCCTCGATTACCAGCGACCGTTAGCCGGTTCACCCGGTGCCGCCGACTATAAGCCGCCCAGCGATTACGACGAAGTCCCGTTGAGCGTGCTCCTCCCGGCATATATGTTGAGCGAAGTCAAGACGGCGTTTCTGATCGGCTTTCAGTTGTACCTGCCGTTTATTGTGATTGATATGGTGATCAGCTCAATTCTGATCAGCATGGGGATGATGATGCTGCCTCCGGTGCTGATCTCACTCCCGTTTAAAATTCTGCTCTTTGTACTGATTGACGGCTGGTTGCTGACAGTAGGTATGCTGCTGGAGAGCATCAGGGCCGTAGGATAAATCCCGGCGCTACCGTTGCGCCCGGAACCAGGTGAAAAACAGGTGTCAGGAAATGGATAGTTCAACCGTTGTGGATCTGGGACGTGAAGGGCTGCTGCTCATGCTGGAGGTCAGTGGTCCGGTGATGCTGACCGCGGTCGTGGTCGGTCTGGTGATCAGCATCGGACAGGCGGTAACCCAGATTCAGGATCAGACCATCAGTTTTGTTCCCAAAATCATCATGATGGTGCTGGCGATTCTCTATACATTACCCTGGATCACATCGCTGATGATGGAGTACAGCACCAACCTGATTACCAATATTCCGACGCGGCTTTGAAGTCGGTCGACTGACATAAGTGAATATAAGAGAAGTTCGTGAGTGCACTGCTCGATCAATATCTGGTGAACCCGATTCTGCAGTTGGCGCCCGGCCAGATCCTGCAATGGGCCATGCTGCAGTTTTATGCGTTTACGCTCGTGCTGGTGCGGATCAGCGGACTGATGATTATCGGTCCGGTCTTTGGGCAACCCATCTTTCCAACGAATATCCGGGTATTGCTCATTCTGAGTCTGGCGATTCTGATTACCCCCACACTGCATGAGCAGGTGACGGTTGGGTTTTACCAACTGGACGCCAACCAGGATCAGCGGCTCAGCCAGGATGAAATTCCCGCGCATCTGCAGGAACGGTTTGAAGAACTGCTGGTGAGCAGTGGTCGCCAGGGAACACGCGAACTGACCGTGAACGACTACCGCTTTGTGACGCATATGCCGGCGTCGCTGCTGGATTATGCCTGGTCGATTCTGGGTGAACTCACGCTGGGATTTGCGCTGGGGCTGGGGGTGTTTCTGATTCTGCAGAGCCTGCAGATGGCCGGTCAGATGATCGACCAGCAGGCCGGGATGGCGCTGGGAGAAGTCTTCAATCCCGGCTTTGATATGAATGCCTCCTTGAGTGGCCAGTATCTGTATTTTATCGGAATTGCGGTCTTTCTGCTGATGGAGCCGGTCAACGGCCATCTGCTGATGCTCTCGGCGTTGATCGATACGTTTCAGATCTTCCCGGTCGGGGAAGGTATCGTTTCGACTAATACCCTGGATCTGCTGCAGGCCCTGATGCATCAGTCCCTGGTGCTGTCGGTGAAGGTCGCTGCGCCGCTGCTGGCGATCAGTGCCCTGATTTCGCTGTCCATGGGATATCTGGGGCATACCGTTCCCCAGATCAATGTGTTGGTGATCGGGTTCCCCATTCGCGCCATTGTCAGTCTGGTGGTCCTGATCTTTACACTTTCAGGAGCCGCGGACATCGTCGTCGAATCCATTCCGCTGGCGATTGACCAGATCAGCCGCAGTACGGTGATGTAATCCTCATTGAGATCAATTCAGCATGGCAGAGAATGATACCGGAGAAAAAACAGAGCAACCGACGGATCGCCGGCGCAATGAAGCCCGCGAGAAGGGGAACATTGCGAAAAGTACCGACCTGAATGCGGCGGGGATGATGCTGGCGACAGCCGGCGTGCTCTATTTTTTTGCGGTGAGCCTGAGCCATGACATGAAAAATCTGATGGAAGCGACATTGACCAGCCCGGTCTGGCTCCGCGTCGATACCCCACTGATCATGGAACGCCTGCAATCGATCATCAAACTGTTCCTGCAGGGATCAGCCATGACGATGCTGATTCTGTTTATTGCTGCGGTCTGTCTGAATATTGTGCAGGTCGGCTTCATGATGACCCCGGATGTCCTGCAAATCAAATGGGAACGCCTGAATCCGATTGAAGGTGCCAAGCGGATTGTTTCAATTCGGGGACTGATGAAGCTGGGAGTGAGCTTGGGAAAAATCACCCTGCTGGTGCTGATTGCAGTCTGGTTCAGCTATCTGGTCTTTCCCAATTTTATCGCGTTGATGGGGGCGGCACCTGAAACCATTATGCGCGATATTTTCAACTCGTCGATTGAACTGGGCATCCTGCTGGCCCTGGCGCTGATTATCCTGGGTGGACTGGATTATGCGTTCCAGAAATGGAAGCATGAGAAAGACCTGATGATGAGCAAGCAGGAGATCCGGGAAGAAATGAAGTCGATGGACGGAGATCCGCTGATCCGCCAGAGACGCCGGGAGGCGCATCGTAAGCTGGCGTTATCCCAGGAGCTGTCGCAGGTCGCAACGGCAGACGTCGTTGTCACCAACCCGACCCATATTTCGATCGCCATCAAATATGATCCGGAATCGATGCCGGCCCCGATTGTGGTAGCCAAGGGGGCAGGGGAGATCGCGTTGCAGATCCGGAAGATCGCCAATGAGCACGGGATCCCGATCATCGAGCGGAAGCCGCTGGCACGGCAGATGTATCGCGATGTCAAAACCGGTCAGGAGATTCCGTTCGAATTGTACGAAGTCTTCGTGGAGATCATGGCCTACGTATATAGTCTCTCCGGGAAATCGATGCCGGACGCGCGCTGAACAACGGGTCAATTCAGAGCTCCAGACAAAGAACCAGTGATCTCAGATCGCTGTATCCTGCCCGTAAAACAGGTTTTATGGCGGATTTTCAGCAACAAAAATGAGATTTCCCAAAGTGTGCACTGGTGTTTGATTTGAATTCTCACCAAGATATGAAATAGTGAATTATGAACAACTGTGACTTGTTTTGAGGGGGTTCAATGCGTTGGGAACATCCGGTTCAGTTCGCATCGCAGAGTGATGTAGGCTTCCGGCGACGGAATAATGAGGATTCGATTTCCGTCCGGATATGCAAGGATCAGGAAGGCTGGCGGGACCACGGACATTTTTTCCTGGTGGCTGACGGCATGGGCGGTCACGCGGTTGGTGAACTGGCCAGTAAAATTGCTTCTGAAACGGTTCCCCATACATTCTTTAAGAACAAGCCCGGCCCTGTAGACAAATCTCTGAAATCAGCGATTGAAATTGCCAATCAGGTGATCAATGAGCGGGGGATGGCCAACCGCGAATTCATGCGGATGGGCACGACCTGCAGTACGCTCTGTCTCTGTCCCGAAGGAGCCGTGATCGGTCACGTGGGGGACAGTCGTGTGTACCGGGTCCGCGAGAACCGGATCGATCAGCTCACTTTCGATCACAGCCTGCAGTGGGAACTGATCCGGCAGGGGCGGATGAAACCGGAAGAGGTTTATCTGAACGAGCCCCGTAATGTAATCACACGCTCCCTGGGTCCGGAACCGGTGGTCAAAGTTGACATTGAGGGGCCCTTTCCGGTGCTGGAGGGAGACCGCTATATTCTGTGCAGCGACGGGCTGACCAGCCATCTGAAAGATGATGAGATTGGCATGATTGCCAAGTACCTCGACCCGAGCGATGCCTGTCGGCTGATGATCAATCTGGCGAATCTCCGGGGCGGTTCCGATAACATCTCCGTCATTGTGGTACGGGTAGGAGATCTCCCTGATGGTAATCTTTCACAGGAACGGGAGCCCGAGCCGGAACCCGAACTGGAACTGGAGAAGGATTATCGGGAATGGTTATGGCTGGCGGGGGTCTGGGGGGCAGCCCTGATGGTAGCCACCGGGATCGTGATGTGGCTGCTGACGAAATTTGACAAGGGCGAGTTTCTGGCCTTTGGTGGTATGTCGCTTTTGGTCATACTGCTGGTTAGAAAAGTGTTTGCGCAGCGCGAGTCCGGCAAGCACCAGGAATATCTGGATAAGACGAAGACTGTGGAGTGGCGGCCTTATCGCTCCGAGCGTTTGAAGTTTAATACCGATTTTCTGCAGTATCTGACCACCATGGAGTCCGAACTGCAGCGGGCCGCCATGGAGGAAGAGTGGACAATCGAGTGGTCGACCCACAACAAAATCTATTACGAGGCCAAGGAAGAACTGGAGCAGAAACGGTACCTGAAGGCGTTTCGCGATTTTTCGCGGGCGATTGATATTCTGATGACCGGTCTGCATTCTTACCGCAAGGAAATGGTGCATCAGGCGCGCTGGAAAAAGGGCCCTCCGACCGGACAGCAGGACGATTGATTTTCAAGGTCTCCTGTGAAGTGACCGCTGATTGCAGGTCCCGAATTGTGAATTTTGTTCACCTGTTCGTCTTTGCTGATTTAACATTGGATTTCTGATCTGAATCCGGTATGATCTGGCCCTTATTTCTGAGGCACTGAAGGACTTGTGACACGGAGGTCAGGGTGTTCTTTACACAAACAATCAGACGGAAACTGGGAGTGGGCCTGGGAATCATCTTTTTCATGCTGATTCTACTGGCCTATGGCGCGGTTTCCGGTCTGCTCTCTTATCAGCATACGGTGAATGACTTCAAGTACTCGCTGGACAGTCTACCAGACCGTGACCGGTTGATCGTTTCCGTGGTCGCCTTGAATGATCCGCTGCAGAAAATCAGACACTCCAGGCCTGCTGCCAGTGCTCATTATCAGCAGAAATTTAAAGCGCAGTTGAAGGAAGTGGAGGAAACGGAAATCCCGACCTTCCTGCAGAAAGTGGATCGGCTGCCGGATCCTTCGCTGTCAACGTGGAAAGGGTTTGTGAATTCGCAACTGAGCGATCACAGCGCTGTGATGAAACGACTGCAGCACCTGTCACACATGTCTTACGAACTGGACGATCCCAAACTGAGGCTGGAAGCGGCCGAGAAGATGATTCTGGAAGTGGCCCACCTGGAGAGCCTGATTCTGGAAGTCAAAGAAGTCCCCTCCGGGACCAAAGCGGTGCTGGCACGGGCTTCGCGGGTCTATCATTCCCGTTATAACCTGGTCTGGGTCTCCTGCCTGATTGCGTTTATTACTTCAGGCTGTCTGATCTGGTATGGCTACAAAATGGTGCTGGCGCCGATTCAGGAGTTGCATACCGGTGCCAGGATTGTGGCACAGGGGCATTTTGACCACCATTTCGAGATCAGATCCAACGATGAAATGGCTGAGCTGGCGGAAGCTTTCAACAAGATGACGCAGCGTTTCAAAGAGAAACGGGACGAACTGAATCACAAGGTAGAAGAACGCAGTAAGCAACTGGTTCGTTCTGAACGTCTGGCGGGCATCGGCGTACTGGCAGCCGGGGTGGCACATGAGATTAATAATCCCCTCTCGGCGATTTCCATGGCGTCCGAATCTCTGCAGGGACGGATGCAAGATCTGAAGCCGCACTGTCCGGAGGAGGATCTGGATGTGGTAGAACAGTATCTGGGTCTGATCCAGCGCGAAGCCATGCGATGCCGGGATATTACTTCCAAGCTGCTCGATTTCTCCCGCGGGCAGAATTCCGTTCGCAGTGAAAACGACCTGGTGGGAGTCATCGAGGAGGTCTGCTCGATGGTGGGCCTGATTAAACGTCTCAAAGGGCGTAATGTTCGGTTCACGCCAGCTGGTCCCTGCCGGGCGGAATTCAATCCGGCCGAAATCAAGCAGGTGGTGCTCAATATCATGACCAATGCACTGGAATCGATGGAAGTGGGAGGGAATCTGGAAATTCAGGTCCGCGAGAACGTCGATTCCATTACGCTGATTTTCCAGGATGACGGGTGTGGGATGTCCCAGGAAGTCATGGAGGGCCTGTTTGACCCCTTCTTTACCCAGCGGGCGGACGGAACGGGCACGGGACTGGGGATGTCAATCACACATCGGATCGTGAAGGATCATGGAGGCGAGATCGAAGTCGAAAGTGCAGGGCCTGGAAAGGGGAGCACATTTTTTGTGGAGCTCCCTAAAAAAGCGAAGATGCAAAATAAGGCTGCATAAAGAGTTAGGTTTTGATGTCAGGGGGCGATTTTCTCCGATTCTCCGATTGCCACGATTTTCAAAATCTGATATTACACGTCTCTCCCCACTAATGATTCACACAAAGTTAACGATACAGGAGAAAATGGATGTTCTCTGTACTGCAGATTGCTCTCGATATTTCCTTTCCCGATCTGATGCAACTCGTGCAGAGAAAGGTTGTCGCTGATCTTCCGGTTCCGGAGTGGTCAGTGTGAACGTTGATCCCGGAAAAGCAGTGGAGCCATTTCATCAGGAACTGCTGTTTTCCAGAGCCTTTCCCCCAATTCCTTCCAGAATACCATTCGGTTAAGTTATTTGTTAAATGGCTTTCTCTTTGACAGGATGTCAAAGCAGGAAGAAGGAGCACAAGTTGAGCAATTCGGTTAATAAATTACGGGTCTTGTTTGTCGATGATGAAGCAGCCATCCGCGAAGTGATGCGCATCGAACTGCCCCGGATGGGACATGATGTTACCATCTGTGAGGATGGTCAGTCGGCATTAACAGCACTGGATAAGATCACTTTTGATGCAGCGATTGTGGACCTGCGGATGCCCGGTCTGAGTGGCTGGGATGTGATCGACCATATCAATAAAGTTTCTCCTGAAACCGAAGTGATTATCAGCACCGGGCATGGGAGTATTGATGAGGCCATTCAGGCGATCCGACGCGGGGCGTATGACTTTCTGCCCAAGCCCTGTAAGCTGATCGATATTGCCACCGTCCTGCAGAAGGTGGCCGATAAACGCTCACTGCAGAACAAGAACTATGCTTTGGAATCGCGTCTGAAAAGCGTGGAAGGCCCCTGCCAGATTGTGGGTGAGACTCCGCCGATGCAGCGCGTGAAAAAGCTGATTGAGAAAATTGCCCCCACGGATTCGACCGCGTTGATTCTCGGGGAAACCGGGACCGGTAAAGAACTGGTGGCACGTCGGATTCATGATTTAAGTGCCCGGGCCTCCATGCCTTTTGTGCCGGTGAACTGCGGTGCCCTGCCTGAGAATCTGGTGGAAAGCGAACTGTTTGGTCATCGCAAAGGTGCTTTCACCGGAGCCGATACGCCCCGCAAGGGTTTGATTGAAATTGCCAACGGCGGGACCCTGTTCCTGGACGAGCTGGGAGAGTTGGATAAAACCATGCAGGTCAAGCTGCTGCGGTTCCTGGAATCCGGCGAAGTCCGACGTGTGGGAGACAGTGAGACATTCCATGTGGATGTGCGGATTGTCTGTGCGACCAACCGGGACCTGCAGGAGATGGTCGGCGAAGGGACGTTCCGTGAGGATCTCTACTTCCGGGTGAACACCTTCGAAATCAATCTGCCTGCATTACGGGAGCGGAAAGGTGACATTCCGGAAATTTCACGGGTTCTGCTGAAACGTCACCTGAAGAAAGAAACGATTCCCCAGGATATTCTGGCACCCGAGACGATCGAAATTCTGCAGGAATATGACTGGAAAGGGAACGTGCGGGAACTGGCCAATGCATTGGAGCATGCTGTTATTCTGTGGGATGGTGTGCAGATCCAGCCGGCAGACCTGCCTTCCAATCTGACACGAGGTTCATCCATTCCCATGGCGGGGTCTTCCAGTGTGAACTGGACCGATGGCATGGAAGGCAAGACATTGCGTGATATTGAGATGGAAGTGATCTATCACGTTCTGGACAAGCATGATGGCGATAAACCAAAATGTGCCGCCGAACTGGGGATTGCTTTGAAGACACTGTATAACAAGTTGAATCAGTATCAGACCCGCGCTGCCGGCTGAGGCGCAGGACCTGCCTGGCTCTTGAGAATACAGTGAAAAAAAATGCTCTGGTAGAAGTACCAGAGCATTTTTTATTTGAACTTTGCCAGCCTGTGGCTCAGCGAGCCATGGACTGAGTTGGCAACTTAGTATTTGCGGATCACGCCAGTGACGACTCCCAGGATGTCCACATTTTTCGAGTAAATGGGCTGCATGCTGGAGTTAGCCGGTTCGAGACGGATTCGATCGCCTTCTGAGTAGTAACGTTTCAAAGTTGCTTCCTGACCATCGACCAGAGCGACCACAATGTCACCTTCTTTGCAGGTGTTCTGTTTGTGGACGATGACGTAATCACCGTCAGCAATCTGATCTTCGATCATGGAGACCCCTTTGACTCTCAGGCAGAACTGATCATCCGGGTCGAACAGTGGTCCGAAATCGATGTGCTCATCGTCCTGTACGGCAAGTACAGGGCTTCCGGCAGCGATCTGACCAGCCAGGGGCAGACGAGTCCGCTTCTGGGAGTGGTCACAGAGCTGAATGGCACGAGACATGTGAGACTCGCGGGTGATCAGCCCTTTCTTTTCGAGCGCCTTGAGGTGACACATCACACCGTTGGGAGAGCGGATACCAAAGTTGGCTCCGATTTCACGGACGGTGGGGCCGTAGCCACGATTGATAATTTTGTCTTTCAGGAAATCGTAAATTTCCTGCTGTCGCTGGGTAAGGTTTGCTTTGGTGCCTGCCATAACAAAGTACCTCGTTTCTTAAACTAGGGTGAACTAATCGACGATTCCTGATACGGCCAGGAATACAACTCAGTGTTTACTCAGACCACACCGGACCGGAGTAAGAAAAGCCGCATACAGCTTCAGGAAAATAACAGGTAGAGGGTGTTATTGTGAAAAACTAAATAACCCTGAATATTGTATGTGCTTTTATTCTAGTATACTGTCGTCTACAGGACAAGTATGACGACCAAAAACATTAAGCCTCAAAATGTTCTTCAATAGATTATGAAAGGTAGTTCTGGAAAAAACGATTTCTAAGTAACGAATTTATAATGATTTATATGAAGTTTGTGTTTTAGGGCCTAAACGATGTTTTTCTGATAATTTGATCGATTATTACTACGTTTATAGTAAAAAAGACGATGGAAATCCCAATTAAACAACTATTTAAGCGACTCTACGACACAGCGTGCCAGACTTAATACACGTTTAACAACCAATTCATATTTGAAGATTGTCTAGCTCTGAAAGCCTGACCAATATCAGTTCTTCACTAGTTAATTGTATAGTGAGAGTGAATTCTTAACCTTAAAAAAACAAAATTCCTGAGAATTTCGAGCAAATTTCAAGTTAGTTGTAGGAAATGGAGTACTTCGTCGCATCTAAATACAGTCAGGGATTCTATTTCAACTTTTTTGGGGAGTGAATTCCGCCGGGATCCGGTTTACGAAAGGGGGAAGCAGGTGCGAGGAGACAACCCAACACGCAGCGGATTTACCCTGATCGAGATTCTGGTGACAATCACCATCATTGGATTGTTGATTGCCTTGTTGCTTCCTGCGGTGCAGGCGGTACGCGAAGCTGCACGTAAAATGCAGTGTGCCAACAACCTGCACCAGTTGGGCATTGCCGTCCAATCCTACCACGAAGCGCACTCCGTACTCCCCTTTGGTGTGGGACTCGATCATGATGGGCCGATTTCTTCACTGGGCACGCTTGATGATCGTCGCTACTCGGCCCATGCCATGCTGCTGCCTTATCTGGATCAGGCGGTGGTTTATAACAGGCTGAATTTTAATGTTGCGCCGTTCCATCCATTTGTGAATGCGGCCAACGATGATCAGGAAGAACTGGCCCGGCGGTTTGATGAGGTCATCAATGGACCTGCCGCTGCAGCTCGGATTGAAGTATTCCTCTGTCCCAGCGATCTGGATCGCCTGCAAAGCCTCTGGGGACCGAATAATTATCGCACGTGCAATGGCAGTTCGTGGTCTGGCCGGAACGGGAATGGAATGTTCGGTCAGATCAGCAGCGTGAAACTGGGGGATGTCAAAGACGGGCTCTCCAATACGGCCATGTTCAGCGAGCACGTCAAAGGGAGCTGGGATGATACACTGATCGATCCTCTTTCGGATCTCTATAACCTGCAGGGCGTCTGGACCGAGAGCCAGTTCAGCGATGCCTGCGGTCGCCTGGCACCACAGACCGCGGTTGCCTATCAGTATGATGTGGAATCCGGACAAACCTGGCTGGCGGGAAATATGAACTGGACCCGTTACAACCATGTCCGCACTCCGAATCGTACCAACTGCAAGAACGGTTTTACCTGGGATGGTGTGATCCTGAATGCCACCAGCTGGCATACCGGTGGTGTGAATGTGCTGATGGGGGACGGAGTCGTGAAATTTGTCAGTGAAAATATCAATGATGATATCTGGCGCGCCCTGGGGACCAGGGCCGGAGGCGAAGGGACGGCAGGAGCTGGTCTATGAAGCGTCTGGTGTACTTCGTGCTGATCCTGCTGACCGGATTCCTGTCAGCCAGCGCGGTTGCAAAAGCAGCCTCCCGGGAAGCTTATTTCAGTTTTCGCGGTGAACAGTTTGATAATGATTTACTGGTGCCCCTGGGAAGAGGTACGGTCCGACTGTTTCGTCCCCGTCCCGAAGGTTTGTTGTTTCAATTGCCAGCCGGCCATAAACTGCCCGCGCTGGGGGTCAGTCCCCGCTTTCAGATCCAGGGGGATTTTGAAATCACTGCGACGTATGAAGTACCGGCCTGGAAGGATCCGAAAGCCGGCTATGGACAGGGGCCGAGTCTCTATCTGAAACTGCAGGACGCGAACGAATCGGCGGTGGCCTTAGGGCGTTTGTTGCGTCCGGGAAAGAAGCATGTCTTCAGTACCATGCTGTCGACAACGGTTAACGAGAAACGCAGCTACGATGTCCAGCTCTACGATACCAGTGTTGATTCCGGAAAACTGAAACTGGTCAGGGAAGGGGGGCTGCTGACGTTTCTGGTCACGGAAAAAACGCCAGACGAATTTCGGGAGTTGCGCCAGGTTGAACTGGGAACCGGTGACGTGGAACTGCTGCGTCTGGGAGCGCAGCAGAGTGATCCGGACACCCCGGTGCAGGTGCTGTGGAAAGACCTGACCATCAAGGCAGCCGGGTTCCCCAATCATCCCGATACTCTAGCCAGAGGCGAACAGCTGCACGTACCCACTTATCATCCCGCACCTCAGCCGGAATCTTTCTCTCTGTACTGGAGCCTGGCAGCGGGGATTGCACTGGTACTGGTCATCGGGGGTGTCGTGTGGGTCCGGAAACGCGGTTGAGCGCCTCTGTGATTCAGGGGGGATGCTGTCCTTAAAAAGTCTGCTCAGGCTGGCATGGTCTGGCGTTTTCTGGTTAGACTGGATGTATTCCAAACGGGCTGAGAGTTCAGCAAAACGACTCTGTCACGATACTACATCCAGGAAAGCGGGGAGATGATGTTTCAGAAAGATGATCAGTTCTCAATCGAGCGCAGAGAGGCATTACAGAATATCGGCTGGGCATTATTTTCAGCAGGGCTGCTGCAGGCAGGAACACCTGCTGCCAGTCTCTTCGCTGCAGAGCAGACACCCGCGTTCAAAGACAGCCGGCTGGGGGAACTGAAAGATCTGAACAGCTATTTTCCCTTCACCCCCAGTGAATCTCCCGAAGCCTGGGAAAAACGGGCTGAATATGTGCAGCGACAGATCAAAGTGGCAGCCGGCGTCTGGCCCGAGCCGGAGAATATGAAGATCGATGCCACCGTGCACGGCAAAGTGGATCGGGATGAGTACACCGTTGAGAAAGTGTTCTTTGAAAGTTCACCCGGTCTGTATGTGACTGGGAATCTGTATCGTCCGAAGGGCAAGCAGGGACCGCTGCCGATGGTACTTTCTCCCCATGGTCATTTTCAGAATGGCCGTTTCTATGACAGTGGCGAAACACGGGTCAAAGCGGATATTGAGGCGGGGGCAGAGAAGTACGAGGTCGGCGGACGCTATCCGCTGCAGGCCCGCTGTGTCCAGCTGGCACGTATGGGTTGTATGGTCTTCCATTATGACATGCTGGGCTATGCGGACGGGTTCTGCCTGAGTTACGACCTGATTCACCGATTTTCCAAACAGCGGCCGGAGATGTCGAGCGCCAAAGACTGGGGCCTGTTCAGCGCGCAGTCGGAACTGCGGTTGATCAGTGCGCTGGGGCTGCAGACACTGAACTCAATCCGTGCGCTGGACTGGGTCAGTTCGCTGCCCGAAGTCGACAAGACCCGGATCGGGATTACCGGTGCCAGCGGCGGCGGGACGCAGACTTTCATTCTGGCAGCCATCGATGATCGGATCACAGCTGCCTTTCCAGCGGTGATGGTTTCCACAGCGATGCAGGGGGGCTGTACCTGCGAAAACGCGACGTACCTGCGGATCGGGACGGGGAATGTGGAGTTCGCTGCGTTACTCGCACCGCGGCCCTTGGGGATGACGGCAGCGAATGACTGGACGAAAGAAATTGAAACCAAAGGGCTGCCTGAACTGAAACAGCATTTCAAAATGATGGGGGCTCCCGATAAGGTCGTGGGGAAATATTATTCCTTCCCGCATAACTACAACTATGTCAGCCGGGCGATGATGTATGAATTTTTCAATCGACATTTCAAACTGGGATTCTCTTCACCCATCGTCGAGGCCGATTTCAAACCGTTGACCAAGGCGGAAATGACCGTCTGGAGCAAGCAATATCCTGCTCCTCCGGGAGACGAACAGTCCGAAATCAAAATTCTGCATACGCTGGCCCGGAACAATGCCCGGCAGATCAAGCAGCTGACGCCCAATGATCAGAAGTCGCTGGCGGAATATCGTCGCGTGGTGGGTGGGGCGATCGAGGTCATGGTGGGACGTTCCCTGCCTGGAGCGGATGATCTGGAAGCGGAAAACATTTCCGAAGACCAGCTGACAGGCTATCGTCAGTATCATACGCTGATCAAGAATAAGCAGTTCGGTGAAGTAACGCCGGCTCTGTTCTGCCTGCCTGATCAATGGAATCAGAAAGTGGTGATCTGGCTGACCGATGCCGGCAAGTCCGGTCTGCTGAAACCGGATGGGAAGCTGGCCGGTCCCGTCCAGCGGCTGGTCGATGCGGGTACCGCGGTCGCGGGCATTGATGTGCTGTATCAGGGTGAATTCAATCAGCTGCAAGCCGCTCCGAGCGAAATGCCCGTGGTGAAGAATCCACGAGAATTTGCCGGTTATACGCTGGGATATAATCACCCTGTGTTTGCCAAACAGGTTCACGATATTCTGAATGCCCTGGCGTTCTGCAAACATCATGAGAGCAACCCGCAGTCGATTGCGCTGGCGGGATTTGGTTTTTCCGGCGTGCGGGCAGCAGCTGCCTGTGCACATTCATCGAATCTGATTGATCAGCTGGCGGTTGACCCGGGTGATTTTCGCTTTGCCGAGATCACCAACATTCGCGATCTCCGTCTGTGGCCTGGTGCTGTGAAATATGGCGATGTGCCAGGGTTGTTGTCGCTCTGTGAACCGGCTGCCCTCTGGCTGGCTGGCAGATCTGCTGCCGTACCCAAACTGGTGCAGGCGACATACAACTCAGCGGGACTCTTGAACAAGGTGGAATTGCACCAGGGCAGGGAAAACCGAGAGAACGCTGCTGTCGACTGGTTACTTAAGGGGTGAGCCCCGGGAATAGCACTCCCACTGCGCTTTTCACAAAATAGCAGGTGCATTATTGATCGGTGGTTGTATACTGATGAATATCGGGTCTGTTCACTTTAGTGCCGGTGTTTCGGCGAGGATTGTGCCAAGGGGGGAGTTCAATGCGCTCGACTAATCAAAGATGGTTACGTTGTCGTTTCTGTGCGGTTTTTTTCCTGGTGGTGGGTTTGCCCGCGCTCTTGTCGGCGGCAGACGCGGTCCCTCTGAAATATCAGTGGAAGCAGGGCCAGGAACTGGCGTACCGGGTTGAAATCGAAGTCGATCTGGAAGATTTCTCCGAGTCGTTGATTGGCATCGAACAGTACCGGGTGACAGAAGCGACGGATGACAGTCTCTCTATCCGTTGTACCGGCCGGTTAAATTCCACCCGGAAGATGAAACACAGAAACGGACGTCTGGTCGTCCCTCGAATGCCCAGGTTGCCTCACAACAGTCCTTTTGCAGGACTCTCCGGGAGTATGGCGGGGGCGTTCGATTCGCATGTGATCGTGATGAACCGCTTCGGTGAGATTGAAACGATCAAGGGATCTTCACTGTTACCGTATCTGATCGGGCAGTTATCGCAGATTAATCTGATTCCGTTATCGCCTGCAGGGAACTCGGCATGGTCCGAAATGGATAAGGCGAATATCTCCGTGATTTCGTCAGATCGGATTTCTCTGCCTTTCCGTGGTCCGAATGTGGAGAAAACGCTGGGGGCTAAAAAAACAACCGAATATGAGATCACTGGACAGAATGGGGATCTGGTGACCATTCAGGTCAAGCACAGCTATCGGACAGTTGCGACCGTGGAAGATGGACCGGAGGTCGAACTGTCCGGGACAGGACAGATTCAGTTTGACAAACAACAGGGAGCGGTTCAGGAGCTCAAACTGGATTATAAACTCGTCCGGCGCAGTGAATCGAGTACACATCGGATTCCGATCACAATTACTTCCCGGCAGATGACCGTTGAAGAACTGGCACAGCACCAGGCAGCTCTTGCCGAGTTGCAGAAGAAGCATGAAGCAGAAATGCAGAAACGGAAGGAAGCAGCGAAATTTGAGGTCCCCGAAAATCTGGATGCAGATCTGACCGCGATCTTAAAAGACCTGTCGACCACAGATCTGTTTCAACGCAAAGCGGCTCTGAAAAAACTGAGCGAGGCCAAACCCAAAGAGAAAAATCCGGAAGTCTCCCGGATTCTGATGCGGATTCTGGAGAGCAAAGATATTACCGTCGCCAAGGATGCTTCTGAGGCGCTGGTGGTCTGGTCGAATAAAGAGGATGTGCCGGCCATGATCAAACTGTTACCTGAGATCAATATTCTGGCGCAGCCTAATCTGATGCAGGCCATTCTGCAGCAGCAGACCGATGAAGGTGTGCAGGCGGTCGCCGGTTTGTTAAAAGACCGGGTCAAAGCCCACCGGGCTGGCAATCAACTGATTGAATATGGCAGTGGTGCGGAGGAAGCAGTGCTCGAACAGCTCGATCCCGATGACTTCCTGACGACGGTCAATGTCATGCGGGTGCTCAAAGAGATCGGCACTGAAAAGAGCCTGAAGAAGATCGAGGAAGTGACCCGTAACACAGAGAACAGGAACTTCCGTTTTCAGGCTGCTTCCACAGTGAAAGCCATTGAGGATCGCGTCAAGTAAACAACATTCGTTTACTGATTCGAAAGTTCCTGCGGTGAGCGGAAGAGCGTTTCTTCTTTTTCTACTGCCGCCGGAACCTCGTTTGAGATACGAATGATGACCGGTTTTTCCTCTTCGATCTCGTCCAGTTCGCGGAAGGAATTGATTTCCAGAGGTGCTTCTTCCGGTTTCTGTTCGATAACTGGTTTCTGTTGAGGAGCCGGTTGAGGAAGTTTACGCGTTGTAGTCATAGCCGGTGCCGGATCGTCCGGGATGTTTCGGAAGGGGTTCACTTTGACCGGTGCCGTTGACTTCATCTCTTTTTTCAAAGAGACCTGGCTGATCAGTTTTTCTTTCTTCACAGCCGGCTTCTGCTGTGTCAGCGATTCGAGTTGTTGTGTGCGAGTGTCGGCAGAAGCTTTGAGGCTCACCAGCTGCGCCGGTTGCTTCTGTGTTGGCGGTTTTGGACTGGCCTGGGGTTGTTTCTGTTCTTCCTTGGACGCTGCGGCGAGCTGTTCTTCTGCTTCTGCGGTTTTCCGGGCCAGCATGCGGTTTCTGAGCAAGGCCAGTTCCGCTGCTCCCTGACCGGCTGATTTCAGGTCAGGATCTGCAGTAAGTGCAAGGTCGTATTCTTTGAGTGCCAGTTCTCCTTCGCCACGCTGGGTATGAATGTAGGCTACGTTGGCATGGGCTTCCGCTTCCGACATGATGTTGCGGAACATCGTGTAGCTCTCTTTGAAGCGTCCCTGATGCCCGACCACCAAAGCCAGATTATTCATGATCCGCGTGTTTTTGGCATCATTCTGCAGCGCGGAAGCCAGAATTTTTTCCGCTGCTTCATACTGTCCCCGTCGATAGAGGGCATAGCCGAAATCGTTCAATACTTCGGAATTGTTGGGATCGAGCTGTTTGGCCTCTGTGAAGTAGCGGGTGGCTGCGACGGTGTCTCCCAGATGCGAGCAGACAATGCCCAGCCGATGGCAGGCCTTGACGCTGTGGGGGTTCTTCTTCAGATAGGTTTCATATTTCTCCCGTGCCCCGATCCACTCATTCTGTCTCTCCAGGGAGCGGGCAGCAGCGAGCATGTTCTCTTCTTTTTCATGGTGTTTACCGGGAAGCGCAGACTTCACTTTGGAAACCTGGGTATTCAACTGCGTGCAGCCCTGAAAAGCGAGGGTGCAGAGAATCAAGGTTGAACAAAACAATCCTTTGTTGTTCATAATTGTGTTCCTGGCGTATTTTTCAGGCTTAGTTCAGTTTCGAGTGGCAACAGATTGAGAGTCTTGCGATTCGGCAGATACTCTCGAGAGGTTGTTGCAGGAATCGTCTGGTTAGAACCGTTATCAAAAAGTGGACGGATCCCCGAAGAATCCGTCCACTGTCTTTAAGACTGTTCAGCAGGAATCTCCTGGCTTAGAAGAATCCAATTCCGCCGCCGCCACCGAATCCGGAGCCAAAGCCGCCGAATCCACCAGAACCGCCTCGGCCGTTATAGTTGTTACGGAAGCCATTGATGTAGGCCCGGTAAGCTTCGAAGCCTTCGAAGCCTGGTGTGAAGGCCGGAGCGACAACGACGCGTTCGTCAGCATCCTGCACGTTCATCGCCTGCAGCATTTTGACGATGACATTGCGACGATGCATGTCGAGGTCGTCGTTGCCATGAATCGGGTATTTGTATTCAGAAGATTCTGCGACAGACATGGAGCTGGGCTGAATCACCACAGGGAATGGTGTAGAAGCCATGCGGACCGCAATCTGTTTAATGTGGTCTTCGCCTGCCGCATTCAGTTTGGCGGTTGAACCTACGAATTCGCTTTCGACAATGACGAAGTCAGAGGCTTCACCGTTTTCTTCCTGCTTCTGCCAGATATCATCGCTGATGGTTCCCAGCGGGGCTACAGAATCGTAGGGGATCTGAGCCTGATAATCTTTATGGTGGCAACCACTGACCAGCATTGCTGCTAAAGCCATAGCAGACAAACTTGCAATTTTTGGTTGTTTAGACATCGTGTAATCCCTTGTTTATTTCTTTCACACCTTCGAGGAAAACCAGTGTGATTGGAATTTTATTAGTATCATTTCAGGCGAAGTAATAATGATTATTCAGAGAATCCGTAGTCACCGTTGATATAGTATTTATCAGATTTGGTCTGATGAATGTAATCTTTCTGTTGCTGGTGAATTCGTTTCTTCTGCATGTACCAGACCGTACTTCTGTGGTGTACGTCCGGCTTGCCTTCGATGTTATTCATAAAGTAGAAGTCAATATCACCCGGTTCTGTCACTTCCATACCAGGCAGGACAGTCGGAGCATCTTCCGGTTCCAGAGGGTGTACCAGTTCGGGACTGACGAGCACGATCAGCTCGGTTTCATCCCGCTGAACTGATTTGTTCGAGAACAGTGGTCCCACCAGCGGGATATCTCCGATGAAGGGCACGCGGTTCAAGTCTCCCCGCTGCTGTTCCTGAATCAGACCGGCGATGGCCAGGACCTGACCTTCACGCAGATCGACGGTGGTGCTGACGGACTGGGTATTCAGACCCAGAATTCCGTTGACCGAGAGTGAAGGGTTGACTTCACTGAAGGTCGGAGTCACCTGCAGGCGAATGCGGTCTTTATCGAGTACAGTTGGCAGGAAGGATAACTGAGTACCAAATCCTTTGAAGGTTGTGGTTGCAGCCTGGGCACCCCCGACTCCGACCACAGTTGGTACAGCAAATTCACCACCTGAGATGAACATGGCCGGACGGCCACTGATTGTCACCAGGTTCGGTTCAGCCAGAATCTTGGCATATCCGTTCTGGGCCAGTGCCGAGATAAACAGATCGACGTGTTTACTGTTGAGCGAAGCGGTTACCAGTCCGGTACCACCGTTCGCCAGGTTCTGAGCGACACCCGTGAAAATCTGGCTCCAGCCAAATTCACCCGCCTGAACGATCAGGTCGGTGCTGGCAGTACGGGCGGCAGAACGATTCAGCTGTGCGATCCGCACTTTGAGCATAATCTGCTTTTCGCCGGGTACTTTGAGCATGTCAACCACAGTGGCTTCCGGCAGCTTGGCACCATCCGGGAAGGGATCTGCAGCCTGACCATCGACAAAGAGTGATCCGCCGCCGGAACCGTTTCCACCCATGTTGCTACCGGAGCCGGAACGGGCACGGATGATTGAGATGATCTGTACGGCTTCCTGCTCATCACGAGCCTGCCCCCGCACAATCAGTTTGTCTGCGAATGGAATGAGTTGGATTTTGCTGTTGGGGAAGAACTCGTTAATCATCTTCTGGAACTCGCTGTATTCCATCCGACGCAGGTCTTCGATTGAGTTGTCACCTTCCACTTTTACCTGGACACTCAGGATTTGCGGATTGGCTTCTTCTCCCAGCCAGAGGGTCATGGTCGTGGTACCGGTTTCTTTACCGATGACTTCGACTTCCTGTGACCCGAAGGCAACGACTTCAATTTTGGTCGGATCAGCGATCGCTACCCGGAAGACGTCCAACTTCATTTTCAGAATTTTGGAATGTCGCTGCTGTACAGTCAGGTCGACTTCAGATTCGTAGATCTGATCAACGAGCTGATGAACTTTTTCTTTAATTTTCGTGCTCGCAACCGGTTTGGTTTTCTTTGCTGCACCGGCCTTGAAGCTTTTGGTTTTCATTTTTCCCGGAACAGGAGGAGCTGGCGGGACCTGTGCAGCAAGGGGCGAAGCCGTGAGAGCAACACCGCAGGCGATTGCCAGCATTGTGCGTCTTTTCCATGAGGCGTTTATAGACATACTCGTCTCCCAATCCTTTGGTCGTCAGTTTGGAGTTTGTATTGTTGTAACTCAGATCCTGGAGCAGTCTTGATCAGGACTGAGGTGAATTCAATAAATCATTCCGGGGTGTCAGTCGTAGTCAGAAAATCTGTTTTGGATTGTGTTTCCTGCTTAAGTTACAGAGATCACAAATCCCGCTTGATAGTCACAGACTAAAAATAGTACCTTGACTGAGGGAAACTCATCACACAAATCCCACAGCATCAGTTCTATCGGAACAATCATTATTTCAGATTGATATTTTTTGGGCCATCTGTCCGAGAATGTACAAATTTAGAGATTTTGGGGATTTCAGCAGTTTTCTACTTTATCTGGAATCCCACAACAGTCGAAACTGATCTATGGTGGGAGAGCTCCTGCTCTGGGGCCAGAGTGTGTTCAATCCAGAGTACTATTTAGAGGTGATCCACCAGTTAACCTTACCAGTTAAGTTGTAGATACAACATAAAAATATAAAAGGTGGTCTCATGAATGCGAGTATTGCATTGCTCATTGGTCTGAGTGTATGGCAGTCTGACGGTCAAGTCGTGCCAGCCAACACAGTCAGTGCTCCCGCAACCATTTCTCAGGTATCACACGAATGCAGTTACCCGGCTTCTCATCAGTGCATGTCTGACGGGAACTGTCAGTCAGGTGATGGATATTGTGGAATTTGTGGCAGCAGTTTCTGTAATGGCCACTGTAAGCTGAAGAAACGTTGCTGGGGGGATTGGAAAACGACGGGTGATATGTATCCCCACTATCCATACACTCCGGCTTATCACGGCTATTACTACTTCCGGCCCTATAACTACACCAACATTTTGCGTCAGCGGGGAGAGATTATTGCCCTGGGGGGTAATCCCAAAGCCCCTTATGCTCACAAAATGTTTGAACGGATTTATGAGCAGATCGATTTGACGGCTTATGAAGAAGCTCCGGCTGATGGTGACGGTGTCCCCGGTCTGGAACCGATTCATAATGAACTTCCCAGTCTGGAAGACATTCTGAAAAGCAAATAACGGCTGTCTGAAATGTGACGGACTGAAAATTGAATTGATACAAAAAGATCTGTGCCTTCGCGTGCAGATCTTTTTTTATTGAGGAATCCGTGTGGCCGAATCTGAGTCAGCTCTCAAGTCTGAAACGTGGATCATGAGTCAGCGGGAATGGCTGATTTCGATCGGGCTGGTCTGGTGCGCCTGCCTGTTTCTGACGGCGACTGTGACGATTGCTGATCCCGATCTGTGGGGACATACCCTCTATGGCTTGCGGGCCCTGGATGCCCATGTGCTGGTGGAACGAACCGATCCGTTCTGTTACACGGAACCTGGTGCCGTCTGGATCAATCACGAGTGGTTTTCTGAGGATTCCTTCGGGTGGCTCTGGCACCGGTTTCAGAATCCCGGGCTCTGGCTCTGGCGCAATTTCTGGTTGCTGATGATACTGATTCCGGGCTGGCTGGCACTACGAAAACAGCAGGCTAGTCTGGCGGGGGGAGTCTTGCTGCTCGTCTATACCGCATTCTGTTTATCCCAGTTTGTCGTATTCATTCGCCCGCAACTGGTGACGTTTGGCTGTTTTGCCTGGACCCTGCTGCTGCTGCGCAGCTACCTGGCGGCACCGCAATTAAAAGTGATCTGGTATCTACCCGTGTTGATGCTGTTCTGGGCCAATTCGCATGGCGGTTTTCTGGCTGGAGTCGGTATCCAGGGACTTGTCGTGGGCTGGATGGGCTGGCAGGCACTTCGAGGAAAATATCGTCAGGCTGATTTCTGGCGACTGGCGTTCGTGGTGAGCTTCGCCTGGGGCGTGACTCTGATCAATCCTTACGGCGTCGGTCTGCATCAGATGCTGTGGGATCATCTCATCACCAAACAGATTGTGCGGGAGTGGATACCACTGTGGGAAGCCCGTCAGGCCTTAATGTATTACATTCCCTTTCTGCTGATCAGCCTGGCTTTTCTGGGGTCACGCAAGTGGGAATGGATTGATCTGCTGTTGATTGTTGTCGTGGGCTATCAGGCGGTCAGTCATATCAGGCATGTAGCACTGCTCGCGATTGCCGTCATGATTCTGTTGCCTGTTCCCTTGTCGGATGCGCTTCGTAAACTGTTTCCGCGTCTGCATCAGCAGTGGGCGGGGACGCACAGAGCCGGACTGCGGATGCTGCTGGTGGGGAGCATTACGTTGTGTATCTATGGTCTGGGAGTGCACACCGTAGTCAAACTCTGGCAGCAGAATGTTCCTCCCTGGCAGATCGGTGTGGAAACCCGGAGTCAGGCTCCGGGCATGCCGGTGGCAGCAATAACAGTTCTGAAACGGAACGGGCTGCAAGGTAATATTCTGACCGACTATGGCTGGGGGCAATATGTCATCTGGCAGACCTTTCCGGAATCGAAGATTGCCTTCGATGGCAGATACCGGACCATCTATTCCGCCCGACTGGAGCAGGAGCTGATTGCATTTCAACGACTGAATGCTGACTCTCAAGGGCCGACCCCGCTGTTGGACGATTACCCGACAGAAATCCTGTTGCTGCCCGCAGCTGAAGCTGTGCAGGGCTATTTAAAAAAGCGGACTGACTGGAAGCAGGTTTATGCAGACGAACAGTCGACGATCTGGCTGAAGGACTCACCCCGATTTGAGACGATCATTCACAGAACACGTGAGAAACTGCTGGAAGTTCCCGCGGTCTCTACCTGGTGTCTGTTCCCGGCGGATCCACCCCAGAGAAAAACAGAGAGGAGCCAGGCTGAAATGGGGACAGCTGGTTTGCAGAGGAAGTTTAACTAGCATTCTCGAAATGATTTGGCTGCTATCGACAGGATCGTGTGTTGGATCCGGATGAGGCATCGCGCTCAGCCGGGTTCTCTGTGTCCAGTTGAAACAGAATTTCGTCTCCCTCAATATCCACGACCGTTAAAAACTGATCGCCAACCTGAATTGTATCACCGATGGAAAGTTCCACATCGGAAGTTCGGGTTACCAGGTCTGCCACGTAAGCACCTTTCGTAGTGAAGCTGGAGCCGGTCGGCCGAAAGCTGTGCTTTACAGGAGACCGGGTAGTGTACAATAGTTTCAATTGTGGGGCTCGGTTTTTGCGTCAGGGGGGGAGAGATTAACAGGAGATCCCGTTTATGGCAATTGGAACTCTTCAAGATCAGGAATTCCCCGAAAACAGCCGAAAAAACAGAGACTCCGGAACCCCCAATTCGTATGATTATAGTTGCATTTGGCAGGATTCGTGGATTAGGATAAGTAGGTCTTCCATCTTTTCCATCCTGTCTATCTTGTTATCTGGTATTGCTTTTCCACTGTTATGTCATTGCAAGAAGTCCAATCGACGGCCACGCTGTTACCACTGGAGTTCACGCCTCTGTTGAAGCGGAGCCGGTGGGGCGGGGAGCGTCTGGGCACGATTCTGCATAAACCGATTGGCCTGGAAGGTGATTACGGGGAAAGCTGGGAGCTGTCTGATCATCCAGAAGCGCCGACGCTGATTGCCAGCGGTGAATATGCTGGCTGCACGCTTGCCGAAGTGATCGGCCAAAACCCGCAGGCGATGTATGGGGCGGGAACCTGTTATTCGACGTTTCCGCTCTTGATCAAATTCATCGATGCGACGGATCGACTCTCCCTGCAGGTCCACCCGGATGATTCGCATCAGCCCCATTTTGATGCCCGTAAATCCGGGAAATCAGAAGCGTGGGTGATTCTGGATGCAGCACCCGACAGCCGGATTTATGCCGGTCTCAAAGCGGGCATTGATGCAGATGAACTCAGAACACAACTGGAGCAGGGCAGGGTGGAAGCGTGTCTGCACAGCTATCCGGTTCGTCCAGGGGATTGCGTCTTCATTCCCGCGGGAACCCTGCATGCGATCGGCGAGGGGATTTTGCTGGCGGAGGTTCAGCAGACCAGCGATATCACGTATCGACTGTTTGACTGGAATCGACTGGATCAGTCAGGCCAGCCACGACCATTGCACGTGGAGCAGGCTTTTGAAAGTATCAACTTCCAGCGCGGTCCCGTCGATCTGCTCAAGCCACAGTTGAGACAGGTTCAGGAACACACCATAGAGGATCTGTTGGAGTCGTCCTGTTTTACGATCCGCCGTCATCGTGCTGCCCGTTCTTTACGGTTGCCTTCCCTGAACCGGGCACAGATTCTGATCGTGCTCGAAGGCACCGGCCAGCTCGACTGCAGTGCGGAAAGCTATGAGCTGACTCAGGGAAAGACGCTGCTCGTGCCTGCGGCTGCCTCCGACTGTGAGATCATCGTCGAGAGCGAAATGACATTTCTGGAAGTCATTCCCGGCTGACAGGAATCGTCCGCCAGACTCTGGCAGTAACTCTGATGCCGACTCAGACGCGCTGGTAGCGTTTGTAGCCTTCCAGTTCGAAGTCGTGCAGAGTCGATTCCAGCTGCTGTCTGATCTCCTGCAGCCGTTCCTCATCAACAATTTTCTGTTCCTGCTCATCGATGACATAGAAAACGTCCACAACCTGATCGAGGTGCGTTGAAATTTTTGCCATCACGACGGAGAGGCCCATGCGACTGATGGCCCGGGAGACGATGTAGAGCAGTCCGGTCCGGTCGTGTGCGATCACGTCAATGATCGTGCAGCGTTTGGAAGAATGATTGTCAATTTCCACGCGTCCCAGATCGAGTTCTCCACTCAGGCTGGACGTCTCATGGAATCGTTGATTCGAGAGGAACATGGTTTTGGCATCGCTTTCCCCTTTGACCGCCTTGCGGATTTCCTCTTCGATTTTTTCAATGCGACTCAAGGGGACTTCGTCTGCATAGTCGTGGTCGATCACCCGGAAACTGTCGACGACACCTCCGGAGGCACTGGTGGTGATCTGGGCGGAAATGATTTCCATCCGCCGGGAAGTAAACACGCTGACCATGCGGTGGAAGCAGCGCTGAGAGTACAGGGCAGGGGCGATCACATGGTAATTGACCGTGCCGGTGTCGGGTTCGAACTCGCCTTCGACCACGATCTCATCGGGAGGCAGATCGCGGAGGATTTGAATGTCGGCAGCAATCCGCTCGGAGGAATTGACGAGCAGGTAATGGGGCGAGAACGAGTTGAACAGTTCCGTAAACCAGCTATCGGGATCCTCTTCATGATCCAGAACCTGGGGGAGATCGAGGTGATTCCGGACCCGCTGTTTGACGCGGGCCAGTCTCTGATCCCGGTTGTAGCGTGAATGTTTCCCGCCGAGCAGCAGCATGGTCCGTTCATACAGGTCAGCCAGCAGTTCCGATTTCCAGTCGGTGAATACGCCGGGACCGACGGCGGTGATATCGGCGGCGGTCAGGACGTAGAGCATTCGCAGTTTTTCCGGGCTGCCGACTTTCTGACTGAACTCAAACAGAATATCCGGATCGGAGATATCCCGCCTGAAAGCCAGGTGTGCCATGTTGAGGTGTTCAAAGACCAGGAAGACGAGCAGTTTCTGCTCTTCCTCCTTGAGGCCCAGTCGAACCGCGGTATCTGTTGCGATCATGGCTCCCATTTTGCAGTGGTCTTCACCATAGCCTTTCCCGATGTCGTGCAGCAGGATGGCCAGATTCAGAATGTCTTTTTCATCGATATTGCGATAGGAACTCCCCAGGGCGGAGTCGTCATCGGCGAATGATTCCGCGGCTTCGATGGCGCGGAAGGTATGTTCGTCAACCGTGTAGCTGTGATACTGGTTGAACTGCAGCAGGCAGTAGGCATGTTTCATATAGGGGATCAACAGGTTGAGGATCCCGGTTTCCGACATGGTTCTTAAGGTCGGCCCCAACTGGTTACTGCGATTCATAATCGCGCGAAACAGATCGATGGACCGGTTGGTAATCGCAGGGGGCAGTTTCAAGGCCGATTCGCGGATGGTGTCCAGCAGATCGGGGGCAATCGAGATACCGTAGAGTGAGGCGGTATCAAACAGTTTGAGAATTTCTTCGAGACTGTTGCAGACTTCGTTTCTGTATTTGGGGACCACATCCAGGTGATCGGGGGCGATTTTGAGAATCCTGTCCGAACGGTGCGTCATCAGGAAATCGTAGGCCCGCGACAGGAACGGCTGGGGGCGATGTGTTTTGATGAAGCGTTCGGTGATTTCTGCGACCGCTTTACTGTGTCGGAAATATTCCTGCATCAGAATTTCCACGGGGCGCTGACCATTGGTGCCCTCGATCTGGCGCTGTTCTGCCATCCAGAGCTGGGTGTCTTTGGTAAACAGGTCCTGTTGTTTGCCGGCTTCATAGTGCAGTTGGATCCGGACTTTGAGCAGGTAATCGCGTGCATTTTTGAGGGTCCGCACATCGCGGCTGATAATTCGACCGTCCAGTCTCAGCATATCCAGATTGGCGGTGCCGTAGCGGGCATACCCGGTCCAGCGGAGCAGGTGAATATCGCGCAGCCCCCCTGGCGAGCGTTTGATATCGGGTTCCAGCTGCATCACCGCGCCGCCGTGCTGCTTGCGTTCTTCCCAGCGCGCTGCGACACACTGTTCAAAGAAGGTCCGTCTGCGAAACAGGATCACGTGTCGGTAATAGGATCGGATCAGCTGTTCGGCCAGGCTCTCATCTCCCCAGATGGAGCGGGCCTCGATCATGGCGGTGGCGAATTCGGGTTCGGTCCGGGCCATTTTGATTGCATCGGCGATGGTGCGGACACTGTGTCCCAGTTTGAGGCCTGCGTCCCAGCAGTTGCGCACGATATTGCCGATGAAATTCGAGAATTCGTCCACCGCCTCGTTGCGATAAATGAACAGCATGTCTACATCGGAGTAGGGGGCCATCAGTCCGCGTCCGGAACCGCCGATGACGAGGATGGAACAGTTCTGCAGGATTCGTTTCTGTTCCGGTTCGGGTAGCTCCTCAAACTGATCCTGAATGATATGGAGGAGCAGTTGTTCGATCGATTCCGCGATGGCTGTGGCGATCTGCAGGCCGCCTGCTCCCTGGCGCAGGAGATCACGCCCGCGTTGTCTGGCCTGTTCGAGTTGCGTGCGATAGACAACGAACGGTTGCTGGGCAGAACTGGAGCGCGCTGTATGTGACATGTTCTGTTCCAGACGGAAACGAAAAATTTGACAGGATTACCTGGCCTGATAACAGAGAATCATGATGTGAAACTGTCAGCAAATCAGACCGCTTCCGGGCCGGTTTCTCCCGTACGGATTCGGATGACTTCATCAAGGTTTGTGATGAAAATCTTCCCGTCGCCAATCTGGCCAGTACGTGCGACCTGCGTGATGGTCTCGACGGTCTGAGGGACCATGTCGTCCTGGACGACAATTTCAATTTTGACCTTGGGTAAGAAGTCAACGATGTACTCGTTGCCCCGGTAGGTCTCTTTATGGCCGCGCTGGCGACCAAAACCACGGACTTCACCGACAGTCATACCACTGATGCCAAGTTCTGAAATGGCGTTTTTGACTTCTTCCAGTTTGTAATGCCGTATGATTGCCTGAATTTTTTTCATCTAAGACTTCTTTATTAAATGGGAACGCAACGCAACTCTAATAAGAGGTAAAGCAAAAGGGGCAGGAAATCGGCCCCTCGCTTTACGTCATACTCTTAGAGAGCGGTCTCTCCAGCTTCTCCCGTACGGATACGGATGATGTCTTCGACTGGAAGTACAAAGATCTTCCCATCACCGATCTGGCCGGTCCGTGCCGATTCCAGGATCGTGTCGACAACGGCTTTCACCTGGTCATCGGGAACGATCACTTCCATTTTGGCCTTGGGCAGGAAATCGACCGTGTATTCGGCACCACGATACTGTTCCTTATGGCCTTTTTGACGACCAAAACCACGCACTTCAGACACCGTCATACCCTGTACACCGATTTCGGTCAGAGCATCTTTGACTTCTTCCAGCTTGAAATGTCTGATGACAGCTTCCACTTTTTTCATCGGAATCATACTCCCAGAAAAATGCCCGGTTTTCCTTCAGCGCTTTCAGAAACCCAAGCGACTATCACACTTAACTATTATATCGAAACCAGGGGGAAATCTCGATACCTCAATTTAATTTCCCCCGAAAACTCTCAGAAGTATTCGTTTGCCAGGCCAGTCGAGACCCATTTCCTGATTCTGAGGCTGAGAGCCGGCACCCGGCCGGCTCTCATGACCCAGGATGATTACAGGAAAATGTATCCTTCCTCGCCGTGCTGACTCAGGTCGAGACCCTGAATCTCACCATCTTTACTGACCCGCAGCCCCATGGTCAGGTCGATCAGCTTGAGGATGATAATCGTGCCGATCACGGAGATCGCGATGGCAGCCCCGACGCTAACGAGCTGATTAATCAACTGCGGTGTGTTTCCTTCCAGTAAACCCGATCCTTCCGCATTTCCCGTGATGGCTTTGGTGGCAAAGACACCGGTCAGAATCGCTCCGACCGTTCCCCCTACACCATGCACGCCGAAAGCATCGAGTGAATCGTCATATTTAAATTTGGATTTGAGTGTGGTACAGGCGAAGTAACAGGCAAAGCCGGCGATCAGTCCCAGAATGATGCCTGAAAGTGGTGTCACGGTACCACAGGCAGGGGTGATGCAGACCAGTCCGGCCACGGCGCCCGAACACGCTCCCAGAATGCTGGGTTTCCCGAGTGAGATCCATTCGGCAACCGACCAGGCGAGAACCCCCGCTGCGGCGGCCAGGTGCGTTGCCACAAAGGCATTGACTGCGGCCGGGTTCGCTGAGACAGCACTACCGGCGTTGAATCCGAACCAGCCGACCCAGAGCATCGTGGCACCAATAAATGTGTATGTCAAGTTGTGAGGTGGCATCGGTTCCTGACCGTAACCCAGTCGTTTGCCCAGCAGAATCGCACAGACCAGTGCCGAAAATCCGGAGCTGATATGCACAACGGTGCCGCCGGCAAAGTCAAAGGCAGGGTAGAGGGCGTTTTTGTTCCACTCACAGAGCCAGCCTGTATCAGACCAGACCCAGTGGGCGATGGGGCAGTAAATAAAGGTTCCCCAGAGGATGGAGAAGACTACCATAGAGCTGAATTTCATTCGTTCGGCAAAAGCACCACAGATCAGGGCCGGAGTAATGATGAAGAACATCATCTGGAAGACCATGAACAGGGCTTTGGGAATCGAGCCATTGGCCGGGATGACAACTGCGCCATCCTGCCAGCTGGGAATGACCCCTTTGAGAAGCACGTGGTCAAACCCTCCCACGAATCCGCCGAGAATGTCGGATCCAAAGGCCAGGCTGTAACCCCAGAGTGCCCAGATGACGGACATCAGTCCCATCAGGAAGACGCATTGCATCATTACGCCCAGAATGTTCTTCTTTCTAACCAGACCACCATAAAACAGAGCCAGCCCGGGAGCCGTCATCATGAGTACCAGTGCTGAAGCGACCATCATCCAGGCAATATCTGCATTGCTGAATTCGACAGCAGCTTCTTCCTGGGCAGGTGCTTCGGCACTCGAACCGAGCGGCGGGGCACTGGGTGTTTCGTCAGCAAATAGCGGACCGCTGGCGAATAAACCAAGACAGAGTGTAAAAATTGTGCAGTACGTACGAAGTCTGTAGACTCTCCTCATTACAGGGGCCTTTCTGAGCGCATTGAATTGTAAAAAGCAGTGAGCGAGCGCTTTTTGTAGCCAGTTTGCACTGATGATCTGCTTATGAATTCATCAACTTAGCAGAGTACTTCTGTCAGCAGTTTCCGCTAATTTGATTTTTTTGAGCAACGGCAATTGCCATTACTGCTTACAGACTTCACCATATTCACATTCAGCATGATCATGCGGTCAAACCAGTTAACGCGACAGTCTAACAAAGCGCTGCACTAAAATCACCTGTGAAAACGCAGGTTTTATCCCGGTTTGTTTAAGATATGATGAACTTTCAGATTAAACATTTGGATACTGTTTTGCCTCCGGAACTGGTGATTCTGGTGCCTTGTGGCGTGTTATTTGTGCTGGGAGCAATTGTCGGGCAGGGGATAAATGCCTGGGTCAGACGGATGTCGCTCAAGCCGGATGCACAAAAATTGTCGCGCTGTGAGGCATGTGGTGCGCGCATTTTACGCTGGAAGCTGATTCCGATCCTCCGCTGGATCCCGCTGGGAAACCGCTGTCCTGCCTGTTCACAGCGTCTGCCCCGTTCCGAGTTTCTGCTGGAAATGGGGACCGGATTGCTGTTCGCGTTCTATTATCTGATGGCAGTGCATTTTCGTTGCCTGGATGTGGACTCAGTACGACCTCCCGAGGGGATGTTTGAATGGCGGTTGCTCTATCATTACGTTCTACTCACCCTGCTGGTGGCGGCGACCAGCATCGACTTTCGGGAGTACCTGATTCCCGACCAGATTACCGTTCCGGGAATGCTGATCGGCGTGATCGGAGCCACGCTGGCGGGGCAGCTGCAGATCATCCATTTCTGGGTCGACTGGAACCAGGCAATTCCGGGGCTGGCCGGCCCTTACATCCCGGAGTGGATTAAAGCCCACTCCCACTGGCACGGTCTGGCGTGGAGTCTGGCGGGTCTTCTGGCAGGCGGGGGACTGACCTGGGGCGTGCGTCTGATTTCATCCGTGTTGCTGGGACAGGAAGCACTGGGACTGGGCGATGTGACTTTGATGGCGATGGTGGGCAGCTTTCTGGGTTGGCAGCCGATTCTACCCATCCTGCTGCTGGCTCCCTTGTGCGGCTTACTGATCGGGTTTCTGACGCGGATAACGACCGGTAAGACCTATCTCCCCTACGGACCTTATCTGTGCGCAGCGACGCTGATTGTATTGATGGGGTGGAAATGGATCTGGCTGGCGGAATGGCCGTCTGCAGTGCCGGGAGCCCCACCGGAATTTTCGATCCGGAGGCTGTTCGGCGATGTGACCGGCCTGGCGATTATTGGCGGGATCGCACTGGGGGCCTTCATCGGTCTGCTGCTGTTATTGCGGATCTATCGGTCGATTCCGATCAAACGCAGGTGAGTCTCTGCAGAGCAGGGGGGAACTTCGTGTTCCGACCTCATATACCAAGCTCAGATCAGGTCCAGCTTCTTATGGCGGCGCTGTGGAGGCCGGGAGCATTCATCGCAGATGCCGTAGACTTCCAGGCGGTGTTCGCTCATGCGGAAATTGATCTGCTCTGCAAGTTTTTCGAGCAGATCTGCAATTTCCTCATTGTGGAATTCGAAGAGCTCCCCGCAGCTTTTACAGATAAAGTGATCGTGTTGCGGGTAGCCGTAATCGTGCTCATAGACATCGCGATCGTTGGTCCGCGCGACCTTTCTGAGCAGGCCGGCGTCTTCCAGCGAGCTCAGGGTGCGGTAGACGGTGGAGCGACTGACGCGGCGTCCGGTTTTCTGGGCCTTCATCCGCTCGACCATCTGTTCTGCGTCGAAATGTTCGTGGGAAGAGAAAACTTCGGCAACGATCAACTCACGTTCCTGAGTTAATCTCTTTCCCTTTGTGGCCAGGTACTCCCTGAATTTCTCGGTAGGAGAAACAGCGATTTCCAGGCTTTCAAAATTGAGCACGGTTTATCTCTTCCTCGTCAAAAGTCTCTACTACAGCGCCGGGACGGGGTTATTCGGAATCGTTAATCTGATCCAGAAGCCGCCCCAGGGCTGCTTCCAGTTTCTCATCCGTTTCGTAGGTCCCGTCGTCAATGGCTGCCTTGATTTGTGCCAACCGCTCTGCACGCATATCGGAGTTGTTCGTCATTTCATCCAGCATACGCCCGGCGGAAGAAATCTCCAGTTTATCCTGGGGAGAGGAGATCGGCTTCGAATCAGGCGTCTTATTGATGTTGGTGTTGCTCGGACCAGTCTGCTTACTGATAGGCAGAGATCCGGAAATAGAACTGGTGCCGTTGACATCCATGGCGGCGTTCCCCCTGTCACGTGATCCTGAACCAGACGGGATCGATTGTTCCCGACCATTAGTTACTGTATGGGGTTCATGATATCGTAAGAAGGGGGATCGATTCAACTGGTAGTCTGCAGTCATGGCCAATTCTTTCATTGAATTCGCTGATTTCAAGTGGCTTTGCGTCATAATGATGCAAAAGAACACCTGTTTTCAGCAGGTCGTCAATTCAATATTGAATGTAGAATGGCTTCCTGCACATCCTCCAGCTCAATGATGTAAAATAAGATAGGGCTTAAATGTAAGACATGTTCCTATGTCGTTACTGCCTCATTCGTTGAGGGGAGTTTGAACCTTAATTCCATCGACGATCGCAGAGGGAAAAGTTTAACCTGCACAGGGGAAATCAGCCTTTGGACAGAGGACCCGGCTGCTGGTAACGATTATGCGGATTATTCCACGCAGGCAGACTCACCCAAAACCATCGAAACGACAATTGTGCCCTAAGGTGTATTTTCGTAACGCTTTAGGGTTCTTTATCCCCGGGCATAAGGGCCGGTGGCGATCCCCTTATACTTCTCCAGCCCCTGTTGCAGGGCCTTCTGGATAGCCGGGGCGACCTGTTCGATCTGTTCGCGGGTGATATCCAGATGGGTACAGGCCCGCAGGCGGGTTTCGCCCATTGCGCCGATACCGACGCCCAGCTCTTTCAGAGCTGCGGAAAGCTGCATTGCATTTCCCCGTTCCGGGGCGATATCGAAGAAGACCAGGTTGGTCTCCGTCTCAGCGGGATTGATGGAAATGCCCTCGATCTGCGACAGCTGTTCGGCCAGGAAGCGGGCGTTGTCGTGGTCCTCCTGGAGGCGTTCGATGTTATTTTCGAGGGCATAGATGCAGGCCGCTGCGACGATGCCGGCCTGACGCAGGGCACCACCAAAGACTTTGCGGGAGCGGCGGGCTTTGGCGATTTCTTCTTTGGGGCCGGCGAGGATCGAACCCATCGGGCAGCCCAGTCCTTTGGAGAAACAGATCGAAATCGTATCGAGCGGTTTACAGACCTCTGCAATCGAATACCCGGCGGCGATGGTCGCATTAAAGACGCGGGCACCGTCCATATGGGTTTTCAAACCGTTCTCGTGTGCCCAGTCGCAGATTTCTGTCAGCTGGTCGAGGGGGTAATAATGGCCTCCGCCGGCGTTGGTGGTGTTTTCGACGCAGAGCAGGCGGGTGCGGCAGAGATGCTGATCGTCTGCACGGATTTTGCCCCGCACGTTTTCCAGCGCGAGCATGCCTTTCTCACCAGTCAGGGTACGGCAGGAGACGCCACTTAAAATCGCGGGGCCGCCCCCCTCGAACATCGCGATGTGTCCGAGTTCGTGAATCAGCAGTTCGTCTCCGGGCAGGCAGTGGGCACGCACGCCCATCTGGTTGGATTGCGTTCCCGAGCAGGCAAAGACGGCTGCTTCCATGCCGAGCATGTCGCAGATCATGGCTTCCAGGCGATTGACGGTCGGGTCTTCGCCGTTCATGTCGTCGCCGAGCTCTGCGGTCATCATGGCCTGCAGCATTTCGGCCGTCGGTTTGGTTTTGGTATCACTGCGAAGATCGATAAAAGCGGGATCAAGCGGGGCCACTGGGTTATTCCTTGTCATGTGTTGCTGTGGAGATCACGGTTTGCATCACCGGCTGGACTGTCGTGTTGTTCACTGCGGTGACTTATGATTTTTGAGCGGCTATCTGTAATTCCTCAATGGAAAGAAACGAGTTCATGCTCCCGGAACGGAATCCCTGCAGATCGAGGGTGACATTCTGAAAGCCGAGCTCGAGAAATTTTTGAGTGACCCGGGGCAGGGCAGTGGGGGTGGTCAGGCGGGGAATCTGGTCGAGGGGGACTTCGATCCGCGCCAGTTCCTGTGGTTCGAGCCGGACCCGCAGTTCGAGGATGTCGAATTCTTCGCGGAGGAACCGCTCGGCAGCGTCGATTCGGCGGACCCGTTCTTCAGTGACTTCCACGCCATAAGCGATGCGACTGGAGAGACAGGGGTGTGCCGGCTTGTTCCAGATCGGCAGTTCCCAGTGTCGGGCCAGCTCGCGCACCTCGGCTTTGGTCAGGCCCGCTTCAATCAGAGGGCTGCGGACTTCAAAATCGGCCGCTGCCTGCATGCCGGGACGATGGTCGCCGCGGTCATCCAGGTTCGCACCGTTGACCAGCGTCGCGCCCTGCCATTCGTCGAGGGCGATGGCCTGGCTCAGGATCTGGTAGAGTTCGGTCTTGCAGAAAAAACAGCGGTTGGAAGCGTTCGCCCGATATTCCGGGGTTGTGAATTCGGATGTGGAAACAAGTCGATGTGGAATGCCGATCAGTTCTGCCAGACGGATCGCTTCTTCTTTTTCTCCTGTTGCCAGGCTGGGGCTGACCGCGGTGACAGCCTGGGCCTGGTCTCCCCGTGCGAGAAATGCAGCTTTGGCAACGACAGTACTATCCACGCCGGCCGAAAAGGCGACGATGATTCGGTCCATTTCCGCGAGAATCTGCTGGAGCTGATCCGTTTTCCGGGATAATTCGGCAGGGAGTGACATAGTCAAAGTAATGATGGATTAACAGGTTATCGAGATATTTCCTCTGAATTGATTATAGACAACCGGAGGCGGGATTGTCTTGGATCAGTGCCGGAAAAATACTCGGTTTCTGGATTGCGAGCCGAAAAAGCAGCGAATTCAGAGCAGGGAGTGGAGGTTCAATTACAGAGCACAGCGCAGGGAAGCGGTGAAGATTTCTGATTCGGCTGATTCAGATCTTTTAACTCACCTGCCGCCGTATTATACTGAAAACAATGGACTTGGGCTGCCAGCCTCCTGCCGGAACCGTTCTATCGAGCCAGCGAGCGTCTGATCTGAACAGTGCCGGAGCAGGGGAGTGCCAGCTCGATGTGATCTCGTCACTCGCCCACACTTTCAAAATAAAAACAATGGGGATTGTTATGTCATTCTGGTCTGTCCGTGCCGTGCGTCTGGTTTGCGTCGTCATGCTGGTTCTGGGGATGAACCTGGTTTCAGCTGATGCAGCCAAGCTGACCAGTGAGCAACGCAAGGAGCTGGCTTCGATCAAACGGAACCTGACAAAGGTGTCGCTGTTGATCCGACAGAAGAAGTTCGATGAAGCCAAGACCGCGATCGACGAAGAGGAAGGGAAGTTTGACAAGCTGGCCCAGGATGCAATGATTCCCGAAACCGATGTGGTCATGGTCAGCACTAAGAAACTGATCGCGCTGCGGCGGACCTTTCTGGAAAAGGCGATGGGAACCGGCGGGAACAAGCCGGCAGCCGGTAACCAGGGGGTCAGTTTTGAAGAGCAGATTGCACCGATCCTGAAAGAAAAGTGCGTGAGCTGTCATGGCGACCAGCGGAGCAGCGCCAATCTGAAACTGAGTACATTTGGCGACATGCGGAAGGGGGGACGCAGCGGATTGCTGCTTGTGCCGCGAAACCCGAATGCGAGTCTGATCGTGCGCAAACTGATTGCGCCCGACAATCAGCGGATGCCGAAGAATGGTCCCGCACTGGATCGGGAACAGATTCAGCTGATTGCCCGCTGGATTGCGGAAGGGGCCCGCTTTGATGGTACAAAAGAAACCGATCCCATCGGTGCCTCAACCAAAGAGAAAAAGATGCCGGTGAAGGTCGTGATGGCGACCGGTGATGAAAAAGTGTCGTTCATGAAAGACGTCGCGCCCTGGATGCTCGATTTCTGCATGCGGTGTCACAGCGGAGCGAATCCCCGCAGTGGTTTTTCCGTCGTGACCTTCGAAGACATTCTGCGTGGCGGTGACACTGGGGAAGTGATCGTTCCCGGCAAACCGGATGACAGCCGGCTGTGGCACCTGGTGGGGCTGCAGGATCCGATCAAAATGCCACAGGGACAGGCACTGCTCAAACGCAAAAATGCCCAGGACCTGAAAACCTGGATTGCTGAGGGCGCCAAATTTGACGGCAAAGATCCCAAAGGCAACCTGCGGCAAATGGTGCCGACCGATGAAGAAAAACGGATGGCAGAACTGGCGAACATGTCGCCCACAGAGTTCGCCAAACTGCGTCGCGATACCCTGGAGCCGACCTGGAAACGGGCCATCAATAATGAACCGGCTGAAATGCTGGAGACGGACGATTTCATTTTCTACGGCAATGTGGGCATGGATCGTCTCAAGCAGATCAGCGGCTGGGCAACCACTCAGGTCGAAGATCTGAGAAAACTGTTCAATGAAAAACAGAAACCGTTCTGGCGCGGCAAGCTGGCGGTCTATGTCTTCAAAGATCGCTTCGGTTATTCCGAGTTCAACCAGACCATCGAAGACCGCCGCGTGGGAAATGAGACAACCTGGCACACGAAGGTGACCCCAAATTCGCTGGATGCGTATCTGGTGCTGCAGGACGTGGGAGACGAGGCGAATGCGACCTCTCCCGGATTGCAGACCAACCTGATGGCCGGGCTGACGAATGCGGCCATTCAGCGTGGAGCAGGGGATGTTCCCATGTGGGCATCCCGGGGACTGGGCATGCTGCTCGCTTCCAAGGCGTCCACCAGCCAGGCCTATTTCGAATCACTCAGGCAGCAGGCACTGGAGGCGGCTCCCAAGGTGCAGCGTCCGGAAGCACTCGTGGCGGAAGGGACCTTTTCTCCTTCCGAGACAACGGCGGTCGGGTTCACGCTGGTGGAGTTCCTGATCAATAACGGGGGGCTGCCCAAGATGGCGGCGCTGCTGAAGGAGCTTAAGAGCGGAACTACGCCGGTGAATGCTGTCACAAAAGTGTACGGCACCAACATCCGGGCTCTGGCAACCGCGTATGCCCGTACTTTGCGACCCGGTCGCGTGCCGAACTAGTCGTGTTCCTCTCGATCTCAGACGAATTACTCCTTTCCGGGGCACTGGTGGTGAGTGCTACCCTGTGATTCTGGCAGCGGTCCGCTATAATCGACGCGCAGAGTGTTTCGATTTTTTTGAGTGTGACCAGGGCACGTGATTCTTATGCAGGATGTCAATATCGTTGGTGGCGGGGTGATCGGGTTGTCGATCGCCTATGAGTTAGCAATCCAGGGACTGTCTGTTACAGTCTTCGATCGTCAGCAGTTCGGAAAAGAAGCATCCTGGGCGGGAGCGGGGATGCTGCCTCCTGCGGATCGCGAATCTGCCACGACACCGCGGCTCATGCTGCGAGCCGCCAGTCAGCCACTCTGGCCGGACTGGTCACAGCAGTTGCAGGAAGAGTCGGGCGTTGATAACGGCTATCTCAACTGTGGCGGCCTGCACGTGGCTTATGCGACTGATACACCGGACTGGCAGGGGTATCTCGATGAGTGGAAGCAGACGGGCGTACGGCTGGAAGAACTCGACGCGACACTGCTGCGGGAACGGGCGCCTTATTTAAGTGAGCAGATCCCTTCCGCCTTTTATCTGCCCGACATGGGACAGGTGCGCAACCCGCGTCACATGCAGGCGCTGCTGGCCGCGTGTCTCAAACGCGGAGTGAAGCTGGAGCCGGGGACGCCGATCGTCGGTTTCAAACGAGACGGATCGAAAGTGACCGGCGTGCGGACGTATGCTGGCATTCAAAGAGCAGGGCGGACGATCATCGCCGGGGGGGCCTGGTCTCCCGAAATTCTGAATCAGCTGGGGCTCAAGTGTGAGCTGGTGCCGATTCAGGGACAGATCGTGTTGCTGTCGATGGACAGGCTGCCGTTCCAGGCGGTGATTGAATCGGGCAAACGCTACCTGGTGCCGCGGAGTGACGGTCGGCTGTTGATCGGATCGACCGAACGCGACATCGGATTTAACAAACAGAATACGGCAGAGGGAGTGGCTGGGCTGATTGAATTCGCCCAGACGCTGGTGCCGGCATTGAAGCAGGCGCGCTTCGAACGGGCGTGGGCCGGCTTGCGACCGAAGTCGATCGACGGGTTGCCTTACCTGGGATATGTGGACGGTTATGAGAATCTGCTGATGGCGGCGGGACATTACCGGGATGGATTACAGCTTTCGCCGATCACCGCGCGGTTGATCAGACAGTTGATCTGTGAAGAACCGACCGATGTGCCGCTGGATGCGTTTTCCTGTTCGCGCGGGATGACGGACTGACTTGTTGAAAAAGTGAACTGACGAGGAGAGACAACTTGAGAGCCGTTGTGCAGCGTGTGTCCCGTGCGAGTGTGACCGTGAACGGTGAAATTACCGGACAGATCGAGCAGGGGTTTCTGGTCTTGCTGGGGGTCGAACAGAGCGATACCCAGGATGATGTGATTTATCTGGCGCAGAAAACCGTGGGGTTGCGTGTCTTCGAAGATGCAGAAGGAAAAATGAATCTTGCGCTCGCGGATGTGAATGGCAAGATGCTGGTGGTGAGCCAGTTCACGTTGCTGGGTGACTGTCGTAAAGGCCGGCGGCCCAGTTTTGTGAATGCCGCGCGTCCCGAACAGGCGAACGAGCTGTATCAGAGCTTTGTCGCGGAAGTCAAAGGGCACGGTATCACGGTCGAAACGGGACGCTTCCAGGAACATATGGATGTGGAACTGGTGAATGACGGCCCAATTACTCTGCTGTTGGACAGCCGCAAGCAGTTTTAGTGAAACTGTCAGGATCGGAGGTGTGCCGGTTTCCCGGGGAATCATTTTGACGATTGCCCCCTGCTTTGCTCAAGTGTGAAACCAGGCAAAAGGCGACTCTGATACTACTATATTTGAGCAAAAATCTGGGCTTTGCGCTGACCCGGATTTTTACCTATAATCCCCTGCTCTCATTTTTCAGAAAAATCGGGGGAGTACCGGCAGGGGGGAGGGCCACCCCGAAACTCGTTTATGGACGCACCGTACTGACAGGATGTCACAATGTGGTTTGATTTATTAATTGTTGCGATTCTGATTTACGCAGTCTGGAAAGGCGCTTCGAAAGGAGTGGTCTGGCAGCTGGCTGCGATTGCCGCCCTGGTCTTGTGCTTCGCGTTTGCTGAATCGCTTTCGCTGCATCTGGCGCCGATGATCAACGTCAAACCGCCGCTGAATCGCTGGATCGCGATGCTGGCGATCTACATCGGCTTCTCGTTTATTTCGTTTACGCTGGCACGCAGTCTGAAGTCGGCCATCGATTCGCTGAAGTTCAATGAATTCGATCGTCACCTGGGAGCCGTGCTGGGACTGCTCAAAGGGGTTGTGTTCAGCCTGTTCCTGATTTTCTTCCTGATTACGATTTCCGAAACTGCTCGGGCAGCCGTGCTCAAATCGCACAGTGGTTATGCGGCTGCGGTAATGCTCAATGAGATGGCGCCGGTGATGCCTGCGGAGCTGCACGAGCTGCTGGATGAGTGTCTGGTCAAATTGAACTATCCCGGAGTGCCGATGCACCATGATGATGACGATGTCTTTCATGATAATCATCAGCACGCAGACGACAATCCGTTTCCGCCAGGATCCAATGATCTGCCCAGCCCGTTTTTTGAGAAGCCGGGTGGGAGTGGATCAGACGTACGGACGACCAACCAGGATTCGCTGCTGAAAGACATCCTGAAGCGGATTCCCAGCTACCTGCGGGGCGAGCTGGAAGACAAGATTATTGAAGCCTACAACTCGACGGCTCCGGAGGATCGGGAGCAGTTTGCGAACCAGTTGAAATCCCAGATTCCGGGCGTGCTGCGAAGAGTCACCAGCGAATGGCAGGACGGTCAGCCACAGGCTGCTGTGCCGACAAATAATTCGACTTTCGGGGCCAATGGAACGCAGCAGCTCGCCAGCGAGCGAACGCAGCTTTTGAAGAAAATTGCAGCCGTCTATTCGGACTATCCTGAGGCCCAGAATTCACTCATCGAAGAGTTTGAACTGAACCTGTCAGGACTGCCGGACCAGGTGGTGATGGCGGTGCTGAGGGACTGGAAAACAGACCTGCTGCTGGACGGGGGAGACCCCGATCCACAGACCGATGTGACCACGCCTTTAGATACCCGTGTCTTGCGTCAATTGCAGTTGCAACGGGTGCCTTTGAATTCGCTGGGTGCAGCGCTGCAGCAGCGGATGCAAAGCGTGCAACGCAGGTAAAGTTAAAGATCGTTTTCAGAGGCACGGAGAGCTGATTCTCGCGGCCTCAAGAACGATCTGGTTGCGAGTTAGATTGCCATACAGGCGATCGACGGGGGCTGAAACAGGGGAAATCACAGACCCTGTAAAAACAGGCTGAAAACAGCCCCGAACTTAACATAACGGACATTATCGGACGTTCGTTGTGGGGTGCTTTTCAGGATCTACCGTATCAGGAGTCCTGTATTTCACAGGTGAATGCAGGCGGTTGAAAAGCCCCGTTGTCTCAGACGGGTTCCCCGGTTTCGTGGAACATGCCGATCTTGCGAAACTTCTCGTAACGCCGGTCAACCAGTTCGTCTCTGGGGATGCCTGTCAGGTTTTTGAGATTGCTCGAGAGCGATGCTTTGAGCGCGGTTGCCATCTGGCGATGATCGCGATGTGCACCCCCCAAAGGCTCCGGAATGACTTCATCAATGATGCCCAGGTTGAACAGATTCTGGCTGGTGAATTTGAGAGCGTTGGCGGCCTCGTTGGCGAATTTCACATCTTTCCACAGGATGCCCGCACAGCCTTCCGGAGTGATCACAGAATAGTAGGCGAACTGCAGTACGGAGATGTGGTCTCCGATGCCGATGCCGAGGGCCCCGCCGGAGCCCCCTTCGCCAATCACGACGCAGATGATGGGGGTCTTGAGGAGTGCCATTTCGCGGAGGTTGAGGGCGATGTTGTAGGCCTGTCCGTGTTCTTCCGCTTTGATGCCCGGATAAGCACCGGGGGTATCAATCAGGCAGATGATCGGGATGCCGAATTTCTCAGCCATCTTCATCTTGGAGAGGGCCTTGCGGTAACCTTCCGGATGGGCACAGCCGTAATAGCATTCCGTGCGTTCCTGCAGCGTGCGTCCTTTCTGCTGTCCGACGAACATGACCTTCTGGCCGTCGAGCTTGGCGAAGCCGGTCAGAATGGCCCGGTCGTCCCCCATCGCTTTGTCGCCGTGCAGTTCGACGAACTCATCGAAGACGAGTTCCAGGTAATCCAGGGTCTGTGGCCGTTCCTGGTGACGGGCGACCATGACCGTCTCCCAGGCGTCCAGGTTCTCAAAGATCTCACGTTTCATGCGTGTGATTTCCAGGCGCATGTTACGGATGGCATCTTTGGTGTTGGCGGTGGGATTGGGTTCCTGCTCGATTTTCTTGAGCTGTTCTTCCAGTTCGTAAATGGGGCGTTCGAATGCAAGCTGAGTCGTTACGGACATAATATGTATGGGACCACGTAAGAATGAGTAGTTGATTATTTAAACATGTCAGGCATTTTGGCGGATGCAAGCGATTCTTGCAAGATTTAATCTTTTTCAGATCACATCCGGCAATTCTTCCATGAAAGGCAGATCATCGTCGTTTCGGGATTTCTGCTCTTTTTCTTCCTCTTTTTGGGCAGCAGGCTGCTGGGGAGCCGGTGGTTGCTGCTGAGGAGGCGCTGCCTGAGGTGGTTGTTGTGTTGCCGGTGGCTGCTGGCCTGTGGGAGCCGGCTGCTGTGGTGCCGGGGCCTGAGGTTGCTGCGGCTGCTGCTGAGGCGGCTGTTGTTGCTGCGGCATCGGTTGCTGAGGCGGCTGCTGGGGATAAGGCTGCTGCTGCGGCGGATAGGGTTGCTGTGGATAGCCTGGCGGCGGATAGCCTCCGGGAGGCATGGGCTGCCCCTGGTACTGTGGTGGATATGGCATCGGCTGCCCGGGCATCGGCTGAGGCGGATACATGGGCTGCTGATACTGTGGCGGATATCCACCGGGCATGGGCTGCGGCGGTTGTTGTGGCTGCTGTTGCTGCGGCTTTTTCTGTGCGGGCGGTGCTGGTTTGGGCTTGGATTTGGATTTATTCAAGGCTTCGCGCTGGGCAATCAGCTGTTTGGCCATTTCCGGATCTTCTTTCATCAGTTCGGACAGGCGGGCATCGGCACGACTGTCGAGCCGTTTTTCCTGCATCGATTCCTTTTCGGCCTGTTCCGCTTCCGCTTTCTCCTGGGCCAGCACTTCGGAGATTTCCATTTTGAACATTTTCAGATTGCGGATCGAGGAGACGACTTCATCCATCGAAAGGAAACGGTTTTCCGGTTTCTTTGCGAGCATCTTCAAGATGAATTCGTCCATCTCCGGTGTGACGTTCGGGTTAATGCTGGAAGGCGGAGCCGCGCGTTCGGAGATATGTTTCAGCAGCACTTCCTTGGGGTTCTCGCCGTGGAAAGGCGTTTTGCCGGTCAGGATTTCATAGATGGTAATTCCCAGGCTGTAGATATCCGCTCCCGGTCCGAGCGGTTGTTTCTTGATGGTTTCCGGAGCGATATAGGAACGGGTTCCCTGTACGGCTTTGGGTTTCCCGAACAGTTTGCCAATTCCCTTGGCAACGGGCACCGCGAGCCCGAAGTCGATGATTTTCACTTCGGAGCTTTTGCTGATCAGAATATTCTCCGGTTTGATATCCTTGTGGACCCAGCCTTTGTCGTGCATGTGGCCCAAAGCCATGGCGGTGGATTCAATCAGCTTGCGCAAGCGGTTCTGAACACTGAGGCGATCACTCGAAATCTGGGATCGCAGGTTTGGTGCGCGGAAGTAATCCATCACCAGGTACGCGTTTTTTTTGTTTTTGACGTACTTATGCAGCTGGATCAGATTGGGGTGATCCAGGGCGGCTCCGACTTTGGCCTCCAGTTTCATCGTGGCGATGACTTCGGGTTTCTTCATCGCTTCGGGGAGCATCCGCTTCATGGCGAATGTGGTCGCGCCCCCCTGTTCTTTGACTTCCCAGACCTGAGTCGACGTACCATCGGCAATGAGACTGACGAGTTCATACTCATCAACGATTTTATCATTTTCTGTTTCTGTCGTTTCTGTATCAGCCACTGCGCAACCTCTTGCTTGTTAGTGATCCGACTGGATAAATCCTGCATTCATTGTAACGGATGACAATGCGGTGCTGAAACCCGAGTTCTCAGACGAACCTGAAGTGAGCTTCGCGAAATCGCTGTGAGACAGGACTTTCTTCTGCAAGTTTATAGTGTAACGTGGCTGCCAGCTCAACGAAACAATGGATTTTAAAAGCTGACCTTTTTTTCAGGTGGTTTTGCAGGCTGACTGCCTGTGGGGGTTGTGGATGAGGCCTTGGTTTTCCCGACGGTGGTCACCGGTTGCAGGCTGGCCCCATCGACCAGGGGCTGTGTGCTGCTCACGACAATCTCATCGTCTTTGTTGAAAGCCGCAGAAACGTACAGGCGTTCGGGACCTACCTGTCCGAGAATCTGTGGCTTCAGCTCTCTGATCACATTTTCACGAATGACCTGAATTTTTCGTTCCCCTTCCGGGCTGTTTTTCACGGCGACCGTGGGGATTTCTGCAATCGGATAACGTGGAATCAGGTTGACACTGACCGACTGCCCCGGCCGGAACTGATTCTCTTTATTGTCCAGCACGACAACAGCGGATGTGATCGAACTGGCCAGGTCACGGAGTTTTTCGAATTGTGCAGCCAGAGGGAGCACCTGGTTCACGGTGCCCTGGGTCGCCTGGTCTTCGACACTCAAGTCAATTTTGTTTCCGGCCAGAGCCTGGTCTCGTGCGAGGGGGATTTCTACTTTGAGCTTCGAGGTGTCCCCCAGTTCCAGCAGGGGGTCCCCTGCTCTGACATACGCACCGGGGGAGACCAGGACGCGGAACACTTCCCCTTCAAAGGGGGCCCGGATTGTGGTCTGCTCCAGGCGGATGTTGGCGATGTTCAGTTCGGCCTCCGCCAGAGCGACATTGGCTTTGGCTACCGAGGCGGCTTTCCCGGTTGCGTTTTTCTGTTCTTCGCGGGCGAGAACCAGGGCCGCTTGTGCCCGGGCGACTTCCGCCTGGGGAATCGCTGCTTCCAGTCGAACCAGTACCGCTTTGGTGGCAGGTTTGTCGCCCGGCTGTACGTCAACGGAATGGATCACGCCTTCGATGGGAGAAGCGATGGACAGTTCGCGGACCGGTTTCAGGTTGAGTGGGACGTAATAGTCGCGCGGGTGTCTGAGTGTGATGGCTTCGCGTTCAATAAACGCCGTCTCGGGCTGATCGCCTGTCGGCTGTTGTGCCTGGCCGATGGAGGTCAGCGCGAAGAACGTGACACCGAGCACAGTAGAGAGAGCTGAAAAACGAATGTATGTGAAAAACTGAGCCTGACGGGTCTGCATTGGTTCGGCGCTTTCCTGGTACGAAGATGGTCACTGAGGTACAAAAGTCTCTTGAGACGATTTTCGCTGACCGGTTGCGCAGTTTCAAGCAGTGTTTCGAGATCTTTCCAGATTTCACAGAAGATGGCCCGAAGGAAGCCGGGCGGCAAAATCTCTGATTACTGACAGAGGACCCAGCCCCGCAGTTTGACACAGCAGGCCGAGGTGCAGTTTTTGGTATCGATCCAGAGCTGGTGGCACCAGTTGCGCGGCTTTTCTGCTACAGCGGGTGGTTTTTCCAGTTCAAATGTGATGGCCGGCACATAGCGACGTGCCTGGACGATCCCCTTCACCAGCGAAGCCGGCGAGACCTTGGGAGGCGACTTGGCCTGCATCAGGTCACAGGCGGAGAGCGCGTCGATCGCGTATTCCGCGCAGTGAATGCCGTTAGTGCGTTTGCCGGTCAGATGATGTTTGATCGAATAGGGAGTGCCCAGCTTCTGGTCGAGCAGACGTTCGTACTCCTCTGTCATGTCTTCACTGAAGACCGACCGGGGCTGGAAGACGTGGATTGTGGCGGGGCGTTGTGTATTCAGATAGTTTTTCAGAGTCAGACAGCGGGCACCGGTGCCGTTCATACTGTCATAGACGACGGGCTCCCCATTCCGCATGACGATCATGGCGACGTGCGTGTAAGGGCTCTGGGTGAAAATCCGGACGGCGAGGCAGTCCCCTTTGCTGAACAGCAGCGTTCCCGTCTGGACCCGGGAAGAAAGCGAATCGGCCAGCTGGTCGAAGGTCGTAAAATTCAATGTCATCTGTGGTCTTGCAGCCTCGACTGGCTGTTCATTCCTTTGAAGATCCTGTGGCGTGGAAGCGAGGACAGCAATTGACAGGAATAATGACATAACGGCCTCCTTCTGGATAGAGCAATCTGAACTACTAAACTTTCAGTATCTCTAGTGACTGCAAGTAGTTTTATCAGTTACTAAAAGTGATATTTTCACATTCGTTGTTCGTTGTCAACGCGATTTGCTTGGAAAAAGATCAGAAAAAAACAACGAAAGTATGAAAATGTTCTGCTGCGTGATGCGCGATCAAATTGAATTCGGGGGACAGATCAACGGTCCCCGATTTGAAGTCGTGTCGCTGCTATTCCGGTTTGCGGGCACTGAGCATGAAATGATGTACGGCCCCGTCGATGGCGACATCAGTAAACAGGTCCAGCAGACGATGGGCGTACCACTGATACTGTTTGGTTGAGAACTGCAGCAGGCCTCCTGGCTTGAGCGTCCTCAGGCAGAGTTGCAGAAACTGCTCCCCCTGCTCTTCGCTGGTGAAGTAGGATTTGTTCGTGAGCAGATAGTCGTAGGCTTCCTGTGCAATGTCCGCTTCTCCGCTGATGAGTTCGACGCGAACGTTCGTAAGTTCGTTTTTCGCGATCCCCTGCTCTGCACAGCGGACAGCGCGGGCGTTCGTATCGACGGCATGCACGCTGGCAGCGGGACAACGGGCGGCAGCCGCGAAAGAGACGATTCCCGAACCGCAGTCGAGATTCAAGATATTTGAACCGTCGGTGAGTTCCATCAGGTTGATCAGTGTGCGGGCACTCTGGTTCGGACGTCGGTGGCTGAAGACGCCGGGAACCGTGCAGGCGTAGAGCAGCCGTTCCCCTTCCCGAATCGCAAATTCATCTTCGAATGTTTTCTTTGCAGGAGCGTCCTGCTGTTTCCTGCCCTGGTAGATAATGCCTGCCTCGGAGACCACCCGCGTGACTTTGGCGAACAGGGACTGTAGAAACTTGTGGTATTCGTAATCCTTGCTGCGCGGGGAGGCGATGGTCAGCGTACCGCCGGTGCCCAGACTGCGGATGGCAGAGAGTGTGAGGTCACGGACATACTCATCGGAGAACTGCTGCGAAAGCGGCAGCAGTACGGAGTCGTAATCCGTTTCCGGAAATTCACTGTCGCAGAGACACTGGAAACTGGCTGTGAGGGAGAGTGTCTCGTCGGCCTGCAGCTGAGTGCATTGCTGTTCGATCTGCGTACTGACGGCTTTGTCGAAGCTGAAGCAGTCGAGCTGCGCCTGGAGGTCGGTGCGTTTCAGGAGTTCGGTGGTGAGCGGTTGGGGGCTGGGCTGAAAACAGAGCGCGCGTGCGGGCTGCCAGTCTGCTTTCAGGAAATCGAGCAGCACCTGCTCGGGAGGGGGCAGCAGTTTCTGTGAGCGTTGTTTCTTTTTAGAGCGACGCGACATGGGTTTGGATCTTCAGGGTTCGTGACAAAAAAACGTAAATCTTTCTTAAGCCGTCTGTAGCCGATCGTCAAACATCAGAGCACACGGCAGATGAAACATTTCAGGTAATGGTTTTCGGGGCAGCTGGGGGAAACCGGGTGATCGGCCGGCTGGCCCCGCTCTTCCAGGACCTGAATGTGGCGTCCGGTGTGCTGCGCGACCGAGGCCAGCATCTGCTGAAAGTCCTGTTGGGTGACCAGGCCGGAGCAGCTGCAGGTAACCAGGATACCTCCCGGTTTAAGGACCTCCAGCGCGAGACGGTTCAGGCTGAAATAGCCTTTGAGCGCCTGCTTGACGCCGCTGCGGTGCCGGGCCATCTTCGGGGGATCCAGGATGACCGAATCGAACTGCTCCCCCTGCTCGTTTAACTGTTCGAGGACGGCATAAGCTTTCCCCGCCTGAAAACGAATCCGGTTGCCGACGCCGTTCAGTTCCGCGTTCGCGGTGGCCTGTTCGATGGCGGCCTGGGACGCGTCATAGGCCTGCACGGACTGTGCCTGTCCGTTGATGACCGCATTCAGCGCGAAGGCGCCGGTGTAGCAGTGCATTTCCAGGACGCGATGATTTTTGAGGTAGCGTGCGGCCGCCAGTCGGTTGTCGCGCTGATCGAGATAGAAGCCGGTCTTCTGCCCGGTGACCATGTTCATGCCGTAGCGAATGCCGTTCTCTTCCAGGAAGAAGTGCGGAGGCGGCGTTTCGCCATCCAGCAGCTGGTCGGAGATTTCCAGCCCCTCTGCTTCGCGGATGCCCTTCTCTGTGCGGAGCCAGATCCCTTTGCAGGGGAAACGGTCTTTGAGGAAGCGAATCACGAGATCCTGTTTCCGGGAGAGAGCCAGGCTGGAAAACTGGACCAGGAACCAGGCACCATAGCGATCGATGGTCAGCCCGGAGAGCTGGTCGGCTTCGCTGAAGACGAGGCGGCAGCCGGATGTTTCGAAGTTGTCGAGCAGCCCGGTCGCTTCGCGGAGTGCGACCGCCTGGGAGAGGCGCTCGGTCCAGAGCGCGTCATCCAGGGGCTGGTCTTCGTTCCAGGAGTAGAGCCGGACGCGAATGTTGCTGTGCGGGTTGAACAGGCCCCGGGCGATGAATTCGCCGCGCTCGGTCTGCAGGATGACTTCGTCTCCCGGCTGGGGATTCCCTTCCATGCGGGAGATGGCACCGGCGAACACCCAGGGGTGTCGACCGAAGAACGGGAGTGCACGGCGCGGCTTGAGCAGGACGCGCGGTAATGGTTGTGTGTCGGTGTCCCCGTTCGCGTCGGAGACGGAGGGCGAAGAATCACTCATGAGAGTTTTCTAATTAAAAAGATCGATAGCGGATTAACATCTATCGAAAAGATCAGCGAGTTCCATCGTCCCGAAAGAGTGGAGATGGAGCGGATTTATACAGGAACAGAACAGGCAGACTTTCAGCAGGGAAAACCGTCTGCACTGACTGGTTATGAATCACTGGAAGCCGATTTGGTCGAGCCTTCCACTTCCGCCAGGTAGGCCAGCAGTCGATCGCGTTCATTGGTCAGGTGGCGAACGCGTAACAGTGAACGGACGCGTGTCGTCAGTTCGATGCGGTTGACGGGTTTGGTTAAAAAGTCGTCGCAGCCGGCCTGCACCGATTTCTCAATGTCACCCATTTCACTCAGCGCGGTAATCACGAGGATCGGAATGTCCCTGGTTTCCTCACTCTGCTTGAGCTGGGCACAGACTTCATAACCGCTGAGCTTGGGCATCATGATGTCGAGCAGGATCAGGTCAGGTTCGATTTCAGCGACTTTCTCCAGGGTTTCTTTTCCATCGTAGGCCATGAAGGTTTCGTAGCCTTCATCCAGCAGGTAGGCATCGAGCAGTTCACAGTTCTGATGATTATCATCTGCGATGAGGATTTTAGAATTCTTCAATGAGATTTCAGACGACATGGTCTATTGGCCTAATGTGATGAGAGTCTATTTAAATCGGGCCCGTTGCTCCCGAGAAAGCTGTCTTTGATTTCTGTAATTTATCTCATTTATTGTCGAATCACAACAACGGCTCCACCGAATTTAGGGCCCCTGCCCTGTTTTTCGACACTGAATGGTTACGAAAGACCGTTAAGCGCAACGGCACTGTCCACCGCATCCGGAGGATTCGGCAGACGATTTCTGACTCTGGCAGCCGCAGCCCTGTTTGTTGCAGCCGCACTTCTGGCGAATGGCTTTCGTCACCGGTGAAGCGACGATCAGTCGCCTCAGCAGAACTTCATTGATCCGTCCGCGGAAGCGGATTTTGCCGTCAATGAGCACAACGGGGACACAGGTGCCAAACTTTTCGACGAGTGCCGGATCGCTGTAGATATCGATTAATTCCCATTCGGGGAGATACGCGGCATAGTCTTCCAGGATATCGACCGCTTCTTCGCAAAGTGGACAATCCTGTTTGGTATAGACGGTCAGTGTCTCAAAACGCCGTCCCGGTTCTTCGGGGATCCAGTCTGCCTGTGTCACAATTTCGGGCTGCCGCTGCTGTTTTTTCATTTCCATCCGGGAGACCCGATTCAGAATGACAATTCCCGCTCCGGAGAGTCCCAGGGCGAGCAGTTTCCAGATCGAAGGGCTCGAATACCAGGAACGCGGCATCTGAAACGGGAGCCACTCTGTGCCGATGAAGGAGAGTGCCAGTATGGATAAGCCTAGAAATAACATGGAGTTACCTAGAAAAGGCAGCCCCGGTGGTAGTTCTTCTTTATGTGTAATCGTACTCATCTGTGTTCCCTGATCCGTCCCAGTATGCTGTCAGTCCTGTCCCTGAACTGTCCTTTCTCTATTAATCGAATCCTGACGCCAAATATTATAGTCAATTGCCCTGCTTTTTAAATCTCTTCCCGGTTTTATCTGTTTTACTGGAGCAGGTCCAGGGTGGAGATGTGAAACGGGATGTTAGTGTTCAAAACATCGGATGACCGTTTCCCGTCCCTGGCCGCTCTGAGTGTGCTTTTTCGCATTCACGAGGATTCGGGATATTCCTTAAACCAATACTGGTCAGTCATTAAATCTGATGCTAGAGTGTTACTATAGCCCCGCGGAGATGAGAGTTTCATCGATGGACACGTTGAACGAATTGGTAAAGAATGGCAGGTAAACAAACGGCCGAGGGTTTTCTGAACCTGGTGAAGCAAAGCGGTCTGGTATCGGTCGATCAGCTGAAAAAGCTCCTCGCAGAATATCAGGAGCAGGATAAAAAACTGGGGGAACCCAGTCAGATCGCTGAAGAGCTGATTGCGCGTTCTCTGCTGACGCGCTGGCAGGCCAATAAACTGTTGCAGGGAAAGCACAAAGGATTTTTCCTCGGGAAATATCGCCTGCTGGATCTGGTCGGTAAAGGGGGCATGAGTTCGGTTTACCTGGCCGAACACGTGCTGATGCGGCGGCGTTGTGCCATCAAAGTCCTGCCTTCCAAGCGGGTCAATGACGCTTCCTACCTGGCCCGTTTTCATCGCGAGGCCCAGGCGGTCGCTTCGCTGGACCATCCGAATATTGTCCGTGCGTACGATGTCGATCACGAAAAAGAAAACGACGCCGAAATCCATTTCCTGGTGATGGAATATGTCGACGGGAAAGATCTGCAGGAAATCGTCAACAAGACGGGGATTCTCGATTTCCGAGACGCAGTGAATTACATCCGTCAGGCGGCAAACGGGCTGGCACATGCCCATGAAGCCGATATGGTGCACCGCGATGTGAAGCCGGGCAACCTGCTCGTCGATTCGAAAGGGGTCGTCAAGATCCTCGATCTGGGGCTGGCCCGATTCTTCCATGAGGGGGAGGACAAATCGCTGACCATCGCGCACGATGAAAAGGTGCTGGGGACGGCAGACTACCTGGCCCCCGAACAGGCGATTGACAGTCACCAGGTCGATTCGCGGGCCGACATCTACAGTCTGGGGTGCACGCTCTATTTTCTGCTGACGGGGCATCCCCCCTTCACCGAGGGTTCGCTGGCACAGCGATTGATGGCACATCAGACCAAAGAGCCACCCCCGGTGACCGACGACCGGCCCGATACGCCGGAAGATCTGGTGCAGATTCTGAACAAGATGATGGCCAAAGATCGGGAAGATCGTTACCAGACCGCCCAGGAAACCGCAGCTGCGTTGTATGAGTGGCTGCAGAACCATACGGATGAAGAGTGGCGGCAGAACAATCTGAGCAGTGGCGTCGGTTCGGGAGTCGGATTGACCCAGGTGGATTCCAGTGTCGCGGAGAAAGAGAATCAGAATCCGGAGCTGGCCGCGTTTCTATCCAACCTGAAAGAAGAATCCGGCATTGCGAAAGAAGTGAAGCCGGAGAGCCCTAAAACAGAAGCCCCCAAACCGCAACGGAATCCGGGACTGCTCCAGCCGGCCAATTCCAATGTTCGCGATTCCTCTGTCCTGCCGGAGGACAAGATCAGCACCGCTTCCACGCGGATTGCCGGCAGTTCGGCTGTGAAATCGTCAGCAGAAGAAATTCAAGCGGAGGCTCCCGCGGAGAAACCAGTCGCGAAGCCAGTTGCGAAACCTGTGGCGAAGCCGGTCGCAAAACCGGTGGCAAAACCCGAAGCCAGGCCGGTGGCGAAACCCGTCGCGAAGCCCGTGAAGAAGCCTGCGAAAAAATCGGTACCGGTTGCGGAAGCGCTGCCCGATGATTCGGTCATCATGGAAGCGGAGGTGGATGAGGCGGAAGCGGAAGTGGTGGAAGAGGCCGCTCCCGCGGAAGCCGTGATCGGAGGACGCAAATGGATGCTGCCGGCGCTGATCGGTGGCGGCATTGGTATTGTGCTGATCGCTGGTGTGGTGATGTTTGCACTCTCCGGTGGTGAGGGTGAGAAGCCCGCTCCCGAGCCAGTCGCTGACAAAAAGACAGAACCGGAACCGCCGCCCGAACCGGACAGCCTGCCGGATGAGATCAAGGTGGGCCCGGAAGAAAAATACAAAACGATTGCCGCTGCGTTGAAAGACATTCAGATCGTCTTCGGGAAAACATTTGGCGTCGACAGCAAGCAGTACACAATCAAAGTCGTCGCCGGCCAGGAACTCAAAGAGCGGATTCAGGTTGATAATTCCAATATCAGTTTTCCCAAGGGGATTACGATTGTCGCGGAGAGCGGCAAACCGGTGATCCTGGCGCCCGAGGGACCGGAAGCGGTGATTCAGCTGAAGGGCATCGAAGGGCTGACGATCGATGGATTTCTGATTCGGGCGCAAGGGAAAAAGGTGGCGATTGAGCTGTCAGAGTACCTGGTGGGGACCAGCCTGAAAAATCTGAAGGTCAATGATTTTCAGGCGACAGGAGTTCTGACAAAAGGAGTGTCCGGACTGGGGAATGAACCGTTCACCCTGGAGAATGTCAGTCTGAAAGCGGGCAGTCCCCAGGCGGTCGGCCTCGATTTTACCGGCGAGACCAACAGTGGAATCGTGATGTCCAATGTACGCTGTCTGACAGCGATGCAGATCGGGGCCCGGTTCTCGTCCAGTGTGCGGGATACGCACATCAAGGAGTGTATCTTCTCTGAGAGCATGACGGGGATTCAATTTGAATCGCTGGGGTACACCTTCAGCAGCCTGAAGCTGACCAACAATACGTTCTTTATCGCCAAATCTGGAATTGTGATTACCGCGATGCCGACGCCCGACAGTGAACTGGTCGAGATTTCACGCAATCTGTTTTCGACCATTGAAGGGGAAGAAGCAAAAGTCGAACAGAATAACGATCCGAAGCTCTGGGCGAAGATGCTGAAAGCCCAGGAGAACTACTCTTCCCGCACTGCCCCCAAGCCTGTGCCAGCCAATGAGCTCAATCTGTTCAAGAACAAAGGCAAACAGGGAGACGCCAAGCTGAACGATTTTGTCTCGACGACGCCCGGCGATGACAAGTTCCTGGCCCCTGCCCCGGATAACCCGGCCCGCAAAGTCGCCGGTACGCCCGGCGGGATGAAACCGTATGTGGGTGCGGTGGCGCCGTAGGGATTCCACTCATTCTCTGATTGAGAAATCAACCCCGGGTGCTCCCGAATGAAATTCGGGATTGCCGCAGGCAACAGGATGTCACAGCTCTCCCGTTGTCCGAAGAGAAAACGTGCCTCACTCGATCTGTGATCAAGCATCGAAAATGCGAACTGAAATTGCAAGTTCCTATCGCAACTTCCTGCTCGCTGCGCTCGGCCCGAATGTACATTCGGGCTCACCCGTTTTTCTTTGTTCCGTTCCTCGCTTGATCCAGATTGTATATCGCGAGGCGGGCAGGCACACAGGCCTGCCCCTACAACTCAATTGGATCGCTTCCCTGGTTACTAACCCAGTCCAAGGTCGGTGTAGATGGCGTCGTTGATTTCTTTCGCGCGGCGCTGGTGTTTGGGTTCGCCTGGTCTGCCGTTGGCCACGACGGCAACGACCAGTTCCCGCTCGGGATCGGCAAAGGCGATGGAGGACTGTGAGCCGCCGTGTCCAAACGTGGGTTCCGAAGCGGCTTCACCAAATCCGTAGGGCACCGTCCGGGCACCGTAGCGATTCGAATTGACGATGAAGCCGAGGCCGTAATCGACCTTGTGTTGCAGTGTCAGGTCGAATTCATCAATGCGGTGCCGGGTGGTCATGGTTTCAACCGTCTGCGGTTCAAACAGGGGCATACCAGAATTGAGCAGGCATTCGTAGAACCAGCCCAGTTCACGGATCGGCCCACGGGCGTTGCCGCCCGGGGAAGGTTTGACACACCGCGGGGCTTCGTGCCAGTCGGTGAGCAGCATCTCCCCTTTGTCTCGCTGGTACACGTAGGCGATGTTGTCTTTGTTCTGTGTGTAGACCTCTTCGGGCATGCCGAGCCAGCTATTGGTCATGCCCAGGGGTTCGAGGATCAGTTCCCGCATCGCCTGGGGATAAGGTGTTTCGGTGATCCGCTGCAGGACTTCGCCCAGAATGAACCAGCTGGACGAAACATGATAGCCGGCAGTTTTACCGATCTGCCAGTTGTCTTCGAGCGGGGCTTCGCAGATGCGGAGAATCGATTCTTCCCAACTCAGTTCGGGCCAGCCCGGATCGACATTGCGAAAGCCGGCGGTGTGATTGAGGATGTGCAGCAGCGTGATCGGTTCTTTGCCGTGAGTGCCGAACTCGGGGATGAACCGGGTGACGCGGTCGTCGAGACTCAGCTGTCCCTGCTCCCAGAGTCGGGCGATGGCCATCGCGGTCAGCGGTTTGCCAGCCGAGAGCCAGAGATTGATTGTCTTGGCGGTCATGGGGACACCAGGCCGGGCTTCGCCGATGCCGGTATCCGCGATGGTTTCTCCCTGGAGAGAGACATAGATCTGCACGCCGGTATGGAGTCCTTTTTCGATCCCTTCCAGGATGCGCTGTGCGGTGGTGGGGAGACGGTCGGACAGTGCTGACACGGAAAACTCGCTGATTTCAATAAAATGGGAGAGAGGCTTTGACTGTACGTTGCTTTTAGCGGAATGGGGTCGGTAATTCAACTGTGGGTACCGATCAAATCTTCTCGAGACCGGGTGAGCCCGAATGTACATTCGGGCCGAGCGCAGCGAGCAGGAGGTTGCTGTGAGAACTTGCGAATTAAGTTTGCATTTTCGATGATTGATCGTAGATAGAGTGAGTCACGTTTTCTCTCCATACAATGTGTATACTGCAACCTCCTGTTGCCTGCGGCAATCCCGAATTTCATTCGGGAGCACCCGGTGCAGAGTATTTTTCTGTTCTCTGCGCGGCTGTTGATTCCTGATTGAAACCGGTTCTGGTATCATGGGGGCGACCATCCGCAACCCGCGCCGGTTGATGTTTGAGTTCCCACTCACTCTGAAAGGAAGCGAGACGACCAGCCATGAAGATTACCGCGATCAAGACCTTTCCCGTACGCATCCCCCTCAAACCGGAACGCCGGATGATCTCGGCGCTGGGGAAACATGATGTCTCTGAGTACCTGGTGTTACGGGTGGAAACGGACGCCGGCATCGAAGGGGCCGGCGAAGCGACGGTCATTTCCCGCTGGAGTGGCGAGACGGTCTGGAGTGCCCAGTCGATCGTGGATCGCATCTTCACTCCCCTGCTGCTGGGCCATGATCCATGCGACATCGACGGCGTGAATCAGATTATGGACAAAATTGCCCAGGGGAACTGGTTTGCCAAGTCAGCGATTGAGATGGCCTGCTGGGACATCAAGGGGAAAGAGGCGGGCAAGCCGGTGTATGAACTGCTGGGGGGCGCTGCCCGCAGCCGGTCGATCAAGTGCCGGTTTTCGATGGGCGCGTATTCGCTGGAACGGGCCGAACGACGGACGAAGGAACTGGTGGCGGCCGGCTTCACCACGATCAAGGTCAAGGTGGGAACGAATCCGGATGACGATGTGGCCCGCGTGAAAATGGTGCGGGAAACGATGGGCCCTGATCTGGAGTTGACGATTGATGCGAACGCGGGCTGGGATGCCGCGACCGCGATTGCCGCGATGGAGCGAATGGAAGAGTACAATGTGGCGCTGTTCGAACAGCCCACTCCCCGGGGGGATTTTGCCGCGCTGGCCGAAGTGCGCCGGGCGATCAAGCCGGAAATCATGGCGGATGACATCTGCTTTGACCTGGCGGATGCGAAAGAGTGTATCCGCAACGACGCCTGCGATGTGATCAACGTCTATCCCGGTAAAAACGGCGGCATCAGCAAGACAGTGGCGATTGTGGAATATTCGGCTGAACATGGCATTCCCTGCAGCATCGGTTCGAACCTGGAACTGGATATCGCCTCGGCTGCGATGTGTCATTCGGTGATCGCCTGTCCGAATATGAATATCGAACAGTACCCCGGGGACATTCTGGGACCGGAATACCACGAGATCTCCGTCGTCAAAAATCCGCTGCAGATTGAAGGCCCGGTGATTACGCTGCCCGAAGCGCCGGGACTGGGGATTGAAGTCGACTGGGGCGTTGTGGAAGCCAATCCCTGCAGTTAAGCTCTGCTGAACCAACTTTTTTAATGAAACTTTTCACTGGAATTCATAGATGAATGAAAATTACGTTGCGCTGATTACCGGTTCTGCTACGGGTGTAGGCCGCGCCTGTGCCCTGAGGCTGGCAGAAGAAGGATTTGATATCGTTGTCAACTATTCGCAGAGCGAGGCAGAAGCCCAGGAGACCAAAACACTGGTGGAAGAGATCGGTGTGCAGGCACTGCTGATTCAGTGTGATGTGAGCGATGATGCCGCTGTCAAAGCGATGGTGAGTGAAGTCGAAACGAAATGGGGGCGGCTGGATGTGCTGGTGAACAATGCGGGGACGACCGAATTCATCGAGCACAACGATCTGGATGCGGTGACCGAAGCGATCTGGGATCGTCTGCTGGGTGTGAATCTCAAAGGGCCGTTCTTCTGCATCCGGGCTGCGGCACATCTGCTGCGCGAGAGCGAAATCGGTGCGGCAGTGAATGTCAGTTCGACAGCAGGCATCGACGGACGCGGTTCGAGCGTTCCTTACTGTGCCAGCAAGGGGGCGCTCAATACGATGACGAAATCACTGGCCCGCGCATTGGGGCCGGAGATCCGCGTGAACTCCGTCTGTCCCGGCCCGATTGACAGCCGCTGGCTCAAGCGGGTGATGACCGACGAACAGCTGGCGGAGATGACTTCCGAGTACCCGATCCCCCGCCCTGCCCTGCCGGAAGACATTGCGGATACGGTGGTCTATCTCGCGCTGGGGACGTCACTCTCCACCGGGCAGATGCTGGTCGTCGATGGCGGCAGGACGATGTAGGCCGTCCTGTTATTTCGATTCGTTCCAGTAGATCTTCAGGTTGTGGGAATTGCGACCGGCGGCGACGATGTCAATTTTGCCGTCGCCGTTCAGGTCGCCCAGGCGGATGTCTTCACAGGCCATGCCGTTGTCATCGATCCAGGCCGACTTCCAGTGTTTGCCTGATGCGTCGGTGGCCCAGTAGACTTTAACGCCGACCTTCTGGTCCTTGTTGGGCGTGCGCCAGCCCGCCACGATTTCCTGCTGGCCGTCGCCGAACAGGTCTGCGGTAGCGATGGCGTGACCGGCTTTGATGTTGTCATCCAGGATTTGACGTTTGCTGATTTTCTTCTGCCCAGGTGCGGTTTGATAGAGTACCAGACGGTCGCCGTGCAGTGGTTCGATGGTGGCGATGAATGGACTGTCTGCAGACAACTGGCCCATGCGGATTTCTCCACTCCCTTCGATGAGGGGGAATTTCTGTGTGGACCATTTCCCGTTCTCGTAAGTCAGCAGCATGGCTCCTTCGCGACCGGCGTAGAGAATTTCTTCGGCGGGCGTATCCGGCAGCCACTGGGCGGGATCCAGGTTGTGGGTGATGTGCATGGTGTCTTCGATGACGGTCTGCTTCCAGGTGTCTTGGGGGTTGGCGGGCTTTTCGTAGGCGATCAGTTTGACGCCGGCCCCTTCCCCTTTTTTGTTCCCTTTACCGTGTAACGGGGAGACGACGAGTGCGAATTTGTTGTCTTCCAGTTTAACCCACCGCATACGATGGATAACCGGCTGGTTGGGGAGCGGGATCGGTTCCCAGAGTTGTGTGCGGTCGGCTGGTGGATCGAGGTAGAAGACCGCGCCGGAATTCAGGGTGTCGCCGGGATTCCATTGTCCGCCGACGGCGATTTCGACTTTCCCGTCGCCGTCAATATCGCGAGCCGCGATGCAGACGTTGTCGCGCTCCGTCAGGTTTTCAGCGATGACATGCCGCTGCCAGGTCGGGTTCTGGTACCAGACGAATTCTTTCTTGTCGGCCAGCAGGATATCCGGTTTGCCATCCCCGTTGACATCGCCGATGGCGGTGCCGTAACCGATTTCGACGGTGTCGTCGATGGTCTGCGGTTTGAATTTGGGGGTCGCATCTGCGGCGAAACAGACTGTGGTGGAAAACAGGCAGGCGGTGATCAGGGAGCGCAGCATGGGAAACCTTTGTCAGTTTGGAGTTGGCTGTGGGGATTGACGGTATAACTACGATTGAAGCTGATCGGGAGGCGGAATGCAAGGAATTCCGTGGATTGCGATCCAGTTGTCAATCGAACTGACACTTTGACAGGTGCCGCCAGTGCGCTGGTGGGTTTGCACTATTCTGGAGGAGGCCTATCGGTATGATTTTCCGTGGCAGCTGACATTATTGAAATGATGGGAGGTCTCTCGGGATCTGTGAGGCTGTCCTGCTGGTTTCCTGCTCGCTGCGCTCGCCCCGAATTCCATTCGGGGGTACCCGATTTCTTAATATCGTAAGTGGTACATTGATGGTAATTGTTGAGATAGCTCTCGATCACTGTTGGCGAGCCAACAGTGCCACACGGATTTGGGAGCTCCTAAATACAGCGAAAGCTTTCTCCTTGTGTGAAGGTGATTTGTTATGCGGTAACGTGTGTTCGTTTGCGGGATATAAAGGCAATAAGCGGTTTTAAGCGGTCAATAAGCGTCGAAACTTGACCGAAATGGAGGTGGGTGAATGAGCAGTCGTTTGGCAAATTGCTCTGAAACCAGTGGGTTTTATGGTGTTCCTCGGCAACCGGTGTCTGCTGTTCCGGTGAAAAGTTTGTGTGACTCGCGCGCGCGACGCATAACAGGGCATTCTGGTCAGATGCAGGTGCGGGTCCAGTCCAGTTTATTCAGTGGTGAGGAGGATATGTTGAGGTGGGAAATGTTCATTCTGAAAGCACTGTCGGGCAAGCCGAGCAGTGGCACGCGACAGATCAGAGGATGGGAGTGTTTTGGGACATTTGAAATGTTGCTCTGTCAGTTTCCTGCTCGCGGTGCTCGCCCCGAATTGTATTCGGGGTGACCCGTTGAGGTGAGAAATGTTCATACTGGAAGCACTGTCGGGCAAGCCGAGCAGTGGCACGTGACAGATCAGAGGATGGGAGTGTTTTGGGACATTTGAAATGTTGCTCTGTCAGTTTCCTGTTGCCTGTGGCAATACCGGATTACATCCGGTGCTACCGGGGGACGTTTATCTGGGGACCATGGGTGTGTTTCACTGTCGATGTGACGTCGAAAGGCGGGCAGGCACACAGGCCTGCCCCTACGCTGGAGGCACATTGAATACAGGTTTAACTGAAAAGCTGTTTGAGGGGTTCGCCGCCGTCGTTGATGGGGATCGGGCGGTCGAGGGAGTCGGGGAGCATCAGTCCCGGATCGATGCCCAGTGCCCAGTAGATGGTGGCGGCGAGGTCTTCGGGGGTGGTGGGATGCTCAATCGGTTTAGTGGCCTGGCGGTCGGAACTGCCGTAGGTGGTGCCTCCCTGGATGCCGGCACCGGCGAGCAGTGCCGGGAAGAGCTGGCTCCAGTGTCCGCGGCCCCAGCTTTTATTGGGTTTGGGGGTACGCCCCATCTCACCCAGAGCGACGACGAGTGTTTCGTCGAGCAGGCCCCGCTGTTCCAGATCAGCCAGCAGTGCGGCACAGCCCTGATCGAAGGTCGGGAGCAGGTTGTGCTGGACGTCGTCACTGTTACGGTGCGAATCCCAACTGTAGCCGTCGACACAGTCGTAATGCACGGTGACGAACCGCACACCCGCTTCGACGAGGCGGCGGGCCATCAGGCAGGACTGGCCGAACAGGTGCCGACCGTACTGGTCACGGAGCTGGTCGGGCTCCTGCTTGATGTCGAGGGCATTGCGGGTGTTGTCGGAAGTCAAAAGGGCGAGCGCCCGTTGCCGGAAGCGGTCAAAAATCTGGGCATCTTCTTTGTCGAAGTTGCGTTTCATGAGGTCGAAGTGTTTGAGCAGATCGATGCGCCGCTGGATGGTCGAGAGGGGGACTTCGGGAGCGAGCCCTTCGATTTCGTAGCTGAGTTCCTCGTCGGTGCAATTGCGCCAGTAGGGATTGTCGGTCGAGTCGCGGCTGTCGACGGTGGTGGAAAGCGGATTGTAAGCCCGTCCGAGCCAGCCCGCGTATTCACCGGGACGCAGATAGCGACCGCCGGCCTGCAGGCGTCCGAGTCGATTGGGGAGTACGGTGTAGTTGGGCAGATCGCGATCGAGTCCGCCAGGGGAATGCTGAGTCAGGTATTCGACGACCGAACCCATCGAAGGCCAGTCTTTGGGAGTCGCATCGAATCCGCCGCCGATGGGAAGGTGCCAGCGCTTGCCTGTCTGGACATAGTGACCGCCGCCACTGTGGTCGTTGAACGTGTGCGTCATACTGCGAACGACGGAAAATTTATCGGAGACATTCGCCAGTCGCGGCAGATGTTCGCTGATGAGCAGACCCGGGGTACGGCAGGCAATGGGCTGGAAGGGACCGCGAATTTCGCTGGGGGCTTCCGGCTTCATGTCGAACGTTTCGAGCTGGCTCGGGCCGCCGAAGAGGAAGAGGAAGATGACTGATTTCGCCCGTCCGCCCTGAAAGGGGTTCACAATCTGCTGCTGTTCCGCCTGCAGCATTTTCGGGAGTGAGAGGCCGAGGAGCCCTGCTCCACCGGTGGTCAGAACATCGCGGCGGGACATTCTTCCCGCGGCGCGCTGGGGCTGATTCAGAATCGAGAACATGGGATAAACCTTTCGTTCAATTCAGTCTGATACGTGAATTCGATTCCTGCTCGTGCCAGCAGTGCGAATATCCGGTGAGGCGACCTGAATATTCTGCCGCACCATTCTAACAAGTCATCGACAGGCTGTCTCTATGATATGCAGGTTTTTTTATGTGTTTTTCCGGGACGCAAAAAAGTGAAATTCGGTGGTAGGTTTTGCAGCACAGGGTGGGTAAATTGGAGCCTGATTAATTTCATACTGAAGAATCGAGTTTAGTGCGCTACGTCATCTCTCTTTCAGCTTGCAGGAGATTCAGGGAATGCTTTCGTTACGGAATCGGGGACTGTTACTTGCTTTACAGATTTTATGTTTCACCGGGTTAAGCGGGATTGCTCCCGTGCAGGCAGAGGACTGGCCCCAGTTTCGCGGGCCGAACTGTTCTGGTGTCTCCACTTCAAAGAAGGCGCTGCCGGCCGAGTTCGACGATCAGAAAAATGTGATCTGGTCAGCAGAGCTGGGCGATGGCATCGGTTGCCCGGTCGTCGCGGCGGGGCGCGTGTTTACGTCGGGAATGGTCGATAAGGAGAAAGTCGGTCTGTATGCCTTCGATGCCGAGACCGGTAAGAAACTGTGGGAGCGGACCTGGGATACGGGCGAACTGCTGGAGATTCACAAAACCAACAGTTTTGCAGCGACTACACCGGCTGCCGATGACGAGCGGGTTTACTTCTACTTCAGCACGCTGGGGATGCTGGCCGTCGATGCCGAGACGGGCGCGGATGTCTGGAAACAGGAACTGCCGGTGCCCTATTTTGTTTTCAAGTGGGGCGCGGGAATGTCGCCCACGCTGTATAAGGATCTGGTACTGTTCTGTCAGGACGACGACCTGGCGCCGGCGTTTTATGCATTCGATAAAAAGACGGGCAAGATCGTCTGGAAAGATGATCGCAGTGACCAGGCGGTGAACTATTCGCATCCGGTGATCTGTGAAACAGACAAAGGGGATGAGATTGTAGTCGCGGGGACCGGGAAGCTGATCGGCTACGATCCGAAGACCGGGAAGCGGCTGTGGAGCGCCCGCACCCTGCTGCGGAATATCAAAACCACGCCGGTGAGCCGGGACGGGATTATTTATGTCTCGCTGCAGAGTGGCGGGATTGCCAATCAGTGGCTGGCTTCGATCGACCGCTGGGAGACCGGTAACAGCGATGGTAAAGTGACCAAGGATGAGATTCAGGCCTTCGTCGGTAAGACCAAAGTGCCCGAAGCATTTTACAAGAAGACCTTCGACCGGGGCGACCTGAATAAGGATGGCGCGCTGGAAGGGGAAGAACTGGACATCGCGTTTCTGCCGCCCGGCAACGAGGCGGGCGCCAAGTTCGGAGAAGAACCGGCCCAGGAATTTGTGCTGGCCGTCAAAGGGGGCGGTCGCGGGGACGTGACGAAATCGCACCTGCTCTGGAAGCATAAGACAAAGTACACCGACCATATTGTCTCTCCCCTGGTGACCGATAAGCGGATGCTGCTGATCAAGGGGGGCGGGATTTCGACCTGTTACGAGATCGACAAAGGCAAGAAGGTCTGGGGCCCGAAGCGGATCCAGAACGAATGCGAATACTTCGCCTCTCCGATTTATGGAGACGGGAAGATCTATGTGGCCGGTGAGAACGGCAAGATCGTGGTGCTGGAAGACGGCCCCGAGCAGAAGATCATCGCCAAGAACGACATGGGGGATTCGATTCTGGGAACCCCGGCGATTGCTGATGGGCGGTTGTTTATTCGGACCCGCAAGCACTTATATTGTGTAGGATTGAAATAATTGTGAACTGGCTGCGTTTCAGGTTTCCATCTTGGTTCAAAAGCATGCTGTCTGCGGGCAGCATGCTTTTGGTGTTTCTGCTGTCTCAGATCTCTGCACACGCTGAGCAACCGGTCTTCGTGCATTACATGCCCTGGTATGCGACAAAGCCGGTCAGCGGACAATGGGGCTGGCACTGGACGATGGGGCATTTCAATCCGGACAAGCTGGCTGGTAAAGGGATCAGAGAAGCGGCCACGCATGATCCCCCCGTCATTGGACTGTATGATTCGAATGATCCCGATGTGCTGGAGTGTCAGGTCTTGCTCATGAAGCTGGCGGGGATTGAGGGGGTAATCATCGACTGGTACGGGATCACGGATTTTCGCGATTATGGATTGGTGCACCGTAACATGCAGCACCTGATCAAATTTGTGAAACGGGCCGGTTTGAAGTTCGCGATCTGTTACGAAGACCAGACACTCAAACATCTGGTGGAGGGAAAACAGATTCCGGCTTCTCAGGTGATAGCGCAGGGAAAATCAGTGATCAGCTGGCTCGACGAGCACTGGTTTGGCGATGACGCTTATCTGCAGGTTGAAGGTAAGCCTCTGCTGCTGGTATTCGGTCCTCAGTATTTAAATCAATCACAGTGGAAAGAATTGAGGTCCGGCTTGAAGCATGCACCGCTGATCTGTGGATTGCCGCATCTGGTTCAACCCGCCGGGCTGGACGGACTCTTTGCCTGGCCCCCTGTTTCGGGCGGGAAAACGGTCACGCCTGAAATGTGGCGGAAACGGCTCACTGAGTACTACGCACGAGCGCCACAGGAGACGGTTATATCAGTTGCCTTTCCCGGATTTCATGATATCTATCAGCAGGCGGGCCTGCATGAGAGCTATGGATCAATCGACGCTCGGGATGGAAAGACCTTACAGGAAACGTTGCAACTGGCAGCCGAGAGCAAGACGCCGCTGATTCAGGTCGCGACCTGGAACGATTATGGCGAGGGGACCGTGGTGGAACCTCAGGCACAGGGGGGCTATCGGAATCTGGAAATTATCCGTTCGTTTATTGATGTCCGGTATCCTCGGAAAGTTACAGGGACGGCCCACGATTTACGGCTGCCGGTGTTGTGGTATCGACTCAAGAAACAGTATGCGGGTGAGCAGACAGTGACGGCGAAACTGGATGAAGCCGCCGCCCTGCTCCTGGCGGGAGACATAGAGCCGGCCCGTCGGATTCTGGAAGAGTTTCCGCTGGATGAGTGAGTGGAGGATGGGGCTGACGTTGATCAGTCGTCTTTTGGTAGAGATCATCTGGTGGCGGATATTCCCCTTTTTCGGGCCGCTCCAATCTGTATGATTTCTCCAGGGTGAGGCGCGTTTTTTATGCAGTCAGCGTGCTCCCTGTGACCTCCTGTTGCCTGCGGCAATACCGGATTACATCCGGGAGCACCTGGTATTGAGGTTCCGTAAATCATCGTAGGGGCCACCCTGTGTGGTGGCCCGCTGTGTTGATCTGGTTTGTGTCTTTTTTTGAAAGTGGTCTCCGGCTCCGTTTAAAGCGTAAGCTGGTTTGAATGTCGCGAGGCGGGCAGGCACACAGGCCAGCCCCTACGCCGCACTTGGTTTGATTTCAAAATCTGAAAACCCCTGTTATGCTTGATCTTCGCTGCTGATCTGGTATTATGCACAAACGATTGTGCAAAGGGTTTCCATGAGTCAGTTCAGCAATAAACCGGTTACGTTGAAAGAGGTGGCTGCCGCTGCCGGGGTGAGCGTGTCGACGGCGTCACGGGCACTCTCCGGTAAGGCGGAGGCGTATCGAATCAGCAGCAGTACGGAGCAGTTGGTGCGGAAAGCAGCGCAGAAGCTGCAGTTCTCCCCCAGCCTGCTGGCGCGGTCATTGCGGTCACAGAAGACGAAACTTCTGGGCGTGGTACTGCCCAATGTGGCGAACCCCTTCTTTGCGGCGATAGCACGCGAGATCACACTGGCGGCGGAGGAACAGGGATACTCGGTGCTGCTGGCGGATAGTCAGGAGAACAGTGAGACCGAGGCCCGGCTGGTAGACCAATTGCAGGCTCGACAGATTGAAGGGCTGGTGGTCTGTCCGGTGGGGATTGAAGACCGCCATTTAAAATCGCTGGCGAAACAGAAACTGCCCCTGGTGCTGGTCGATCGCGGTTTTGACGATCCCGCGCTGGTGAGTGTGACGTCCGATCATCGGGCGGGAGCCCGGGAGGGGATGCAGCAGCTGCTGGAGGCGGGGCACGAGACGATCGGCGTATTACAGGGATTGCCCGAGACCCTGCCCAACCGGGAACGACTGGCGGGAGTGCAGGCCGCCCTGGAGGCCCAGGGACTGAAGTATGATCCGAGCCTGATCGCCGGTCACAATTTTGATGAAGCATCCGGATATGCAGCCGCGAAAACTTTGCTCACGGAACGTCCCGAGATAACCGCACTGTTTGCTTTCAGTAACCAGAATGCACTGGGGGCACTGCGGGCGGCCAGTGAACTGGGACGCGCGATTCCCGGTGATCTGTCGTTGATCGCCTTCGACGATCACCCGTTCGCCGCTTATCTGGCAGCGCCGCTCTCGTCGGTGAGCCAGGATGTGAACCAGCTGGGGCGCGTGGCGGCTCGATTACTGTTGGAGCAGATCCGGACCGGTTCACCACCCGAACAGAAACATTATCAGATTCCCGTTCAGCTCATTCAGCGGGCTTCCATCCAGTCGCCCGCCTGAGCGAGGACGATTTATCAACCAGAAGAAGGACATCCTGCAATGAAACGATTCCCTCAGATGCTCGCCCTGACGGCAGCGGTGCTCAGCCTGGTCTGTGTACTGCCGCTGAACCGGATTACTGCTGCCGAACCGGAACGCCCGGTGCCCCTGATCTTTGACACCGATATCGGAAACGATGTGGATGACGTCCTCGCTTTGGGCATGATTCATGCGCTGGAGGCCCGTGGCGACTGCAAGCTGCTGGCGGTGACCATTACAAAAGACAATCCGCTGGCGGCGTCTTTCACCGATGCCGTGAATACGTTTTACGGTAAGGGAGATGTGCCGATCGGGATCTGCAAAAGCGGCGTGACTCCACAGACTGGCAAGTTTAATGTGCTGGCGGAAAAGAAAGACAACGGCCAGCTGCGGTATCCACACGATCTGACGGATCCGAAACAGATTCCGTCAGCTGTGACGGTGTTGCGGAAGGCACTGGCGGGGGCGAAAGATCATTCGGTGGTGATCGCGCAGGTCGGGTTCTCGACGAACCTGTCGAATCTGCTCAAGTCGCCCGCGGATGACATCAGTCCGCTGACGGGGGAACAACTGGTAAAACAGAAAGTGAAACTGCTGTCGGTGATGGCGGGGGCCTTTGAGAAGATTCAGCACAAGGGGAAGATGGTCGATCATCGGGAATACAACGTGGTGAAAGACATTCCAGCGGCGCAGAAACTGGCGCAAGACTGGCCGACGCCGATTGTCTGGAGCGGCTTTGAGATTGGTCTCTCGGTCCCCTACCCGCACGAGAGCATCCTGGAAGATTATAACTATGTGGATCATCATCCACTGGCGGAGGCTTATATTCTGTACATCCCGCCGCCGCACGATCGTCCTACGTGGGATCTGACCAGCGTGCTGTACGGCGTCTTTCCGCACCGGGGGTATTTCGATCTGTCTGAGGCAGGCACTGTGACCGTTGAGAAGGATGGTCTGACAACCTTTGAAAAATCAGCGGAAGGAAAGCATCGCTATCTGAAACTGAACGATGTGCAGCGGGCCCGCCTGATTGAAGCACTCGTGCAGCTCTCCAGTCAGCCTCCTCAGAAGTAAAAAGAACGGGAGGCTGTGATGAGCGAGACACGACGTGCCCGCATCGCCGTACTGGGATCGATCAACATGGATCTGATGATCCGGTCGGCGAAGCTGCCCCTGCCAGGCGAGACGGTGATCGCAGATGCGAAAGTCGAGAACCCCGGAGGTAAAGGCGCCAACCAGGCGGTCGCCGCAGCGCGAATGGGAGCGGAGGTGACCATGATCGGCTGCGTGGGGGATGACAGTTTCGCAGAGGAACTGGTGCAGAACCTGGAGGCCGAAGGTGTGCAGACGCAACTCATCTCGCGGAAGCGAGAGACTACCAGCGGCGTCGCGGTGGTGATGGTGGAGACGAGCGGCGAAAACGCGATTCTGGTCGTCCCCGGAGCCAACGGCCTGGTGGGACCAGCGGAACTGGAACAGGCGCGGCAGGTGATCTGTGACAGCGATGTACTGCTGATGCAGCTCGAGGTCCCGGTGGAGACTGTGATCGCGGCTGCTTCGATCGCGCGGGAGGCGGGGGTACCTGTGATCCTGGATCCGGCCCCTGCCCCGGCTCACTTCCCGGCAGAGTTGCTGGACGTGGATCTGATCTGTCCGAATCAGTCGGAGGCGGCGGCACTGCTGGGGCAGTCTGTTGCTTCTGTTGAGGAAGCGAAAGCACTCGTTTCGACCCTGGCACAGCAGGGGCCAAGACGGGCGATTATTACACTGGCCGATCAGGGGGCGGTGATCTTTGATGGCGAGCGCGTGGAAACGGTAGCCGCGTTTGAAGTCGATGCGGTCGACTCGACGGCTGCCGGGGATGCGTTTGCGGCGGGACTGGCAGTCCGACTGGCGGAACAGGCCGATTTGAAGGAAGCCGTCCGGTTTGCTTCGGCGGCGGGTGCCCTGGCGGCATCCGGGGCGGGCGCCCAGTCGGCGATGCCGACGCGGGAACAGATTGAAACACTTTTAACCAGACAGTAACAGGAGCGCTTCGATGAATCAGTTTTGGAAAGGGACCAGTTTTGTGCTGGTCTTTATAGTCTGTGGTCTGCTGCTGAGTTGTGCAGAGCCGGCAGACAAAGCAGCGAAATCGACGGGGGAGAAATCAGAGAATAATCAGAAGCCGAAGATCGCGTTGATCATGAAATCGCTGGCGAACGATTTCTTCTCGACGATGGCGAAAGGGGCCGAGACGCATCAGCAGGAGCATGGCGACGAATACGAACTGGTCGTCAACGGGATCAAGGATGAACGCGATTTGAGCCGCCAGGTGGCGCTGGTCGAAGAGATGGTTGCCAGCGGCGTGGATGCGATTGTGATTGCCCCCGCGGATTCGAAAGCACTGGTGCCGGCGCTGAGAAGAGCCCGTGAAGCGGGCGTGGTTGTGATCAACATCGACAACAAGCTGGATCAGGAAATTCTGGCGGCAGAGAAGATCGAGATCCCGTTTGTCGGTCCCGATAACAAAGCGGGAGCTAAGAAAGTAGGCGACTATCTGGCGAAGCAGCTGAATGCCGGGGACGAAGTGATCGTGCTGGAGGGGATTCGGACTTCGTTTAACGGGACGCAGCGGCGGCTCGGTTTTGAAGAGGCGATGCGCGCGGCGGAGATCAAGATTGCGGACAGCCAGTCGGCACAGTGGGAAATGAGCATGGCGAATACACTGGCGCTGTCGATGTTGAGCGAACATCCCAAGGTCAAAGCGATCCTGGCGGCGAATGACAGTATGGCGCTGGGGGCCCTGGCGGCGGTGAAGAACAACGGCAAAGCGGGCGATGTGCTGATTGTCGGCTTTGATAACATTGCTGCGGTACAGCAGGCGATTAAGGACGGTCAGATTCTGGCGACCGCAGATCAGCACGGCGATCAGCTGGCCGTGTATGGAATCGAGTATGCCCTGAACCTGCTCAAGGATCCGCAGGCGAAACTGGAAGACCGGGAGACGCCCGTCGATCTGGTGACGGCTGAGGTTCTGAAATGATGGGCACGACGCTGCGGTTTTCTGCAGAAGGGCTCTCTAAAGACTACGTGGTGCGTGTGCTCGACGGTGTGTCGTTTGAGCTGCGCGCGGGCGAGATTCACGCGCTAGTAGGCGCCAACGGAGCCGGGAAGAGTACGCTGTGCAAAATCATTTCCGGCCTGGTCCCGCAGACGGAAGGTCAGATGCAGTTGAACGGAGTCCCCTACTCTCCTGCAGACAAGCGGTCGGCGGAGTCCCTGGGCGTGCAGATTGTGCAGCAGGAACTGAACCTGATTCCGACGCTCTCCGTGGCCGAGAATCTGCTGCTGGGACGCTATCCGCAGCGGTGGGGCGTGATCGATCGCCGGGAGCTGCAGCGTCAGGCCCGTGCGGCGCTGGACCGGTTCGGGCTTACGGATATTGCTACGGATCAGAGCGCCGGGAGCCTGGGAGTGGGCCAGCAGCAGATGCTGGAGATCGCGGCAGCGTTGGATCGGAAGTGTGAACTACTGATTCTGGATGAGCCGACGGCGGCGCTGAGTGCGGGTGAAACGGAGCGCCTGTTTGCGCGGCTGGATGAGTTGCGTGCGCAGGGCGTGGGCATTATTTATATCAGTCATCGTCTCGATGAGATTGCCCGGATTGCGGACCGGTTGACAGTACTGCGGGACGGGAAGTATGTCAGCACGCATGCGGTGAGTGAATTTCAGCCGATCGAGCGGGTGGTGGACCTGATGACGGGAGAAACGCAGGCGGTGCAGTACGCGCTGCAGGAGCATCGGAATCACACGACAGCGAACACGTTGCTGCGTGTGAATGGCATGACCGGCGGACCTGTGGAAGACGTCAGCTTTTCGGTGCAGGCGGGGGAACGGTATGGGATCGCGGGGCTGGTGGGAGCGGGACGGACGGAACTGGTGCGGCTGATCTTCGGAGCCGATCGCGCGACGCGGGGCGACGTATTTCTGCGGGGCGAGAGTGTGCCCCGTCGATTCGGACATCCACACGAAGCGGTGGCGACGAAAATGGCGATGGTGACCGAGGACCGCAAGCAGAATGGTTTGCTGCTCTCGCAGTCGATCCGGGTGAATACGACGTTGAACAGCCTGGATCGTCTGTCGGGGGCTCTGGGAGCGATTAACCGACGCCGGGAAGCGTCTGTGGTGCAGGCGGAGTGGGAGCGGCTGCGGATTCATGCCCGGGATATGGAACAGAGTGTGGGAACGTTGAGCGGGGGAAATCAGCAGAAAGTGGCGATCGCGAAGTGGCTGCTCAAAGATGCGGATGTGTTTCTGTTCGATGAGCCGACGCGGGGCATCGATGTGGCGGCGCGGCGGAACATTCACCAGCTGTTCGATCAGCTGGCTCAGCAAGGGAAAGCCCTGGTGATTGTGAGCAGCGATCTGGAAGAGCTGTTCGAGACCTGCGACCGGATCGGTGTGATGTCGGCGGGGCGGCTGGTGAGTGAATATACCCGCGCAGACTGGTCTTACGAAGCCGTCATGCAGGACTGCTTTTCAGGATATTCAACACAAGAGAAAACGACTGCTTCAGGAGCGAATTTATGACAGACTCCCCTGCCCCTGTTTCTGAAGTTGTGTCTGAAAGTCAGACACGCGGCGGACTGACCTACTCCCTGTTTCAATATGCGGGCCTGTTGGGAGTGCTGGCGCTGCTGGTGCTGATCTTCAGCCTGATGAGTAACCATTTTCTGTCACGGCAGACGCTGGTCACGGTGGCGAATAACATTCCGGATCTGCTGGTGATTTCAGTGGGGATGACGCTGGTGCTGATTATTGGCGGCATCGATCTATCGGTGGGGTCGCTGCTGGCGCTCTCGTCGGCGGTACTGGGAGTGTGCATGGTCAACTGGGGCTGGCCTTTGTGGGCGGCGGTGCCGGTCTGCCTGGGGATTGGTATCCTGTGCGGTGCTCTGAATGGCGCGATCAGTGTGCTGGCGGGGATTCCCTCGTTTATTGTCACTCTGGGGATGCTCGAAATGGCGCGGGGAAGCGCGTATCTGCTGACCGACTCGCAGACGAAATACATTGGATCTTCGATTGAATGGATTGGCGTGCCTGTGAAGGGGCTGCTGTTTTCGCCCGCATTTCTGCTTGCACTGGTGATTGTGGCGGTGGGACAGTACCTGCTGACGCGGACGGTGTTCGGCCGCTACTGTGTGGCGATCGGAACGAATGCGGAGGCGGTGCGGATGTCGGGAATTCCGACGGCCCCCTGCTCGATCGCGGTGTTTACGATCAGCGGTCTGTTGTGTGGCCTGGCGGGCGTGATGCAGACGTCGCGGCTGTCGACGGCCGACCCGAACGCGGCGGTAGGACTGGAACTGTCGGCGATCGCAGCCTGTGTGATTGGCGGGACGAGCCTGATGGGCGGTCGGGGTTCGGTGGTGAATACATTCTTTGGTGTGCTCATCATCGCGGTGCTGCAGACGGGGCTGGCCCAGATCGGGGCGACAGATCCGATCAAACGCGTGATTACCGGGGCGGTGATTATCGTTGCGGTGCTGCTGGACGCGGCGCGGCAGCGTTGGAAACGTGGCGGGTGACCACGGACGGCACGGAAGGGGATATTGCTGAAGGCAGCAATGCGTGTTGACTTTCGATGATCCATCAGTGCTCGCCCGGCGGTAAAATAAATTTGTTGACATATAAACATCAGGTGTTGTAAAGTTTATTCAGGTGGGGATCATCTGTATCTAATTCACTTTTTTGAAACCTGCTCACAGCATTTCTTTATGTGCCAATCATGGACCTGTCTGACAGGCGTGTGAATTACCACTACATGCTGCAACATTGCGTTTCAGGTAACATGAATTCATAGCCAGTTTGGGAGATAGATCATGTCTCGATATCCCCTGTTTCTGCTTTTGGTGTTGCTTGTGCCTTCTGGATGTGCGAGTGGGAAAGTCGAGGAAGGAAAAAAATTTGTCGAGTTTCCCTGGCCTCCGCCGAAAGCTTCGGCACAATACGTGATTCCGGAAACGTATTTTCAGGATGGTTCCGGTAAGCAGGTGCTGGTCAAAGATGTGGACCAGAAAATTTGTGATGCACTGACGGATCAAGGTTATTCAGAACGCAGCTATTTTGCTGTTCCGGGTGGTTTTGCTCTGGTTACCAGGCTGGAGCAATTTGACAAGGAGGGGAAATCTAAAACGCCACCCGATCGATGGGTGACTGATTTGGCACCCATGCGTGAATTTTCTCTCGGAGATTACATTCGCGCTCTGTTCACCGCCAGTCCCGGGTATTACCGGGTGATCGTGTTTATTGTAACGCCGGTTCTGTTTGATCAGACCGATCAGAAAGTAGAACGGGAAGAAGCGATGGCCTGGTTGCAGAGCGGTTTAAACAGTTTACCTGATGATGTGGGAGCACAGGAGTACTCTGAGAGCCATGAATGCACGGCATTAATATATGAATTCAAGCAACCGGCAAAAGGAACGGAGGCCGAATTTAATTTACCGGGACAGCTTTCCGGGCTGGAACATTTGACAAAGGCGGGACTGCTTGAAGGGATCAAGCAGCATGGAGACTCAAAGTAATCTCAGCTGAAAGTTGAAGTTATGAATGACCGTATTTTGCTCTCAGAAGCACGCTGGGGACTTTCAAAAATCTGGTTTATCTGGGGAGGCATGCTCTTTCTGATCATTGTGATCCAGTCAATTTTTGGCAGGTATGGTGAACAAGTCAAAGAAGCCTGGTCCTGGTTCATTCCGACGATTGTGCCGACACTCTCTCTGATGATGGGAGTGCTCGGAGCGGAAGCGATGCTCAGTAATGATGACGTTCGCAATGTAAAAAAGAATTTTTACATTATCACCTGGTGGCTTTCCTTTGGATACCTGCTGGTTCTATCGGTTACGATTCTACTCGAGCCATTTGCACCGATGAAAACGATTGACCTGTATCTGTTATCCAATTTCTGGCTGTCACCATTTCAGGGAATTGTAGGTGGGGGGGTGGCATTACTGTTTACTTCTCAAAGAAAAGAATCCCCTGCTGAAACAGTTCCGCCCGCAGCAGAGTAACCAGATCAAGTAATTTAAAGGGACAGCTTCTGGGATCCCGCGCCTGCAGAGTGGAATCCATGAAGAAGTTGAGCATTCTGCATCACAAGCAGTAGAAAACAGTCGAACTGAGCATGAATCTGAAATTCAATTTACTGGTGTTGCGTTGTCGTGATATTGAAGTGAGCCGGGGGTTTTATGAGCAACTGGGACTTGTGTTTGAGCGGGAGCAGCATGGTTCCGGTCCTGTGCATTACGCGGCTGTGTTTGCGGGGATGGTGTTCGAACTCTATCCGCTGAAAGAGGGAGAGCCGGCGGACCGGTCTCGGCTGGGATTTGCGGTTAACCTGGAGACTGATCTGCGAGAGAGCCTGGAAGACGCCGGGCTTGCGATCCTTTCACAGTATGAAGCCGATCAGGAGCCGGTGTTTGTGGTGGAGGATCCGGACGGGCGGAAGGTTGAAGTGCGGCAGAGGTGACCTGTTGAACTGGTGGGACCACCACTAAGGGCTCGGATTTTTTACTACCACGAAAGGCACGAAAAACACGAAAAGGATTTTGTGGTGGGGCGCAGGGATAATGACAGGGGGAGCAGATGTATGAATTTGATGTCGAACGATTGACGCCGGAGCAGTGGGCGATGGTGGTGTTGTGGGAGGCGCATCTGGCGGCGGAGTTTGAGACGAAGGATGCTGATGCTTCGTGCGGTACGATGACTGACGTGCCTTATGTGAATCATGTGCCGACGATTACGGGGGGCGTGGGGCATCGGCAGCTGAATCACTTTTATGACCGGTATTTCATCCCGAATATGCCGGACGATCTGGAGATGGAGATGATCACGCGGACGGTAGGGCTGGATCGGATTGTCGATGAATTCGTGATTCGCTGCACGCATTCGGTTGAGATGTACTGGCTGCTGCCGGGGGTGCCTCCGACTGGACGACGGCTGGAGTTTGTCGTGGTCGTGATTGTCTGCTTTGAAGAGGGCAAGATGAGCGAGGAGCACATTCACTGGGACCAGGCATCGGTGCTGGTTCAGGCAGGGTTGCTCGACCCGGAACATCTGCCGGTGGTGGGGGCGGAAGGTGCACGGAAGATGCTGGATCGGAATGCGGTGCCTTCGAATTTGTTGATTAAACGTGGTGTGGAGGATGAGTTGTTGTAGGTGACCGGTTGGTATATATGATTAGTTGATCACAAACTTGCTACATGAAGAAATTTATGATTAAGATGAGGTGTGTTTTTTTGTTTATATTAGGATGTTGAACACTTGTTGCATCTGGGTTAAAATGCGATTCTTAAGTTAACTGGGTTGTGTTTTAACGGGGGGCGGTGGCATGAAAAAGAAATCAGTTAGATCAAAAGGTAATAGTAAAAATAACTCAGGTTCTAAGGGGAAACCACAAAAATCTGCACCAGCCAAATATCCCAGACATGCTGTGTCCAAGTCTTTGAGAATCCCTCAAGCGATCCTTGAACAGAATGCTGGTAAGCCTTGTTCTGTAAAAGAATCTGCGACTTTCCTCGGTGTTGGTGCTGCAGGTCCATATCAAGTTGAGGTCAGTTCAGGAATTAAATATGGTTTTCTTGAAAGACCAGAAGCTGGGCAAATATCAGTAACTGAGTTGGCAAAAAAAGCATTACGTCCAAAATCCCCACAAGACAAATTAGAAGCAATTCGCGAAGCAGTTCTGCAAGCACCAATTGTCTCTGATGTTTGATAAAGCAACAAACATTCTGTAAATTTCCGGGGCCTTCGGTCTCTGTGATCAGCATTAAATTGTCAGGTATCTCATGCCGGTTTCCCAGTCGTCGCTGAGTTCCACCAGGACCGCGGTCACCAGCCTCAGCGTAACCGTACACCAGAACCATTGTAGGCGCAGGGTTTAGAATCTCGGGTTTCCTCACGTTTCCCATACAGGAGATCCCATGGTCCAAAACAATTCGAGTGAAACCGCCCAAGTCTGGGCAGACCGACTGGAGCGATTCGACCAGGCTGAAATCACCGTCGCGCAGTTCTGCCAAAACGGAAAACGTCTCAAAAGCGTCCTACTATTACTGGCGGCGGAAGGTCCGCGGCCGGCGGAAGATCCGCGGTACCACCAGGAGAGACCATCAACGGCTTCGCGACAGCACGTCTGCCCCTCCTCGACAGACGGGCAGAAAGCCGGCAGGCTTCCTGCCCGTCACGCTTGCAGCGTCCTCACCGGCCACTGTCATGGCCGTCGATCTGCCGGGCGGCATTCGCATTCGATTCGAGATCCCGTCCTGTAGCCAGGAGGCCCGCTCATGATGGGCTTGCCCAGCGGCACGCCCATCTACCTGTGCACCGAGCCGGTCGATTTTCGTAACGGCTTCGACGGTTTAACCGGCATTGTCACCGCGACGCTGGGTCAGAACGTCCTCAACGGTTCTCTATTCCTGTTTGTGAACCGCCGACGCGATCGTATCAAAGCCCTGTGGTGGGAGACCGGCGGACTGACGTTATGGTACCGGCGGCTTGAGCAAGGTACCGTTGAGCTGCCAACGCCCGAAGACGACAAAACCCACGTGACCATCGATTCGGTCGAACTGGCCATGTGGATCGCCGGCGTTTCGCTGAAGTCGTCCAGGCACAGAAGAAAGCGAATGACTGCGGTCTGAGTCGCAGCCTCATCAAAACATCCTTCGGCAAACCGGCCTGGCGAGAATCTATTTCGCGGGCCGGTTTTTGTTGGGATTTGCTTTTTTTATTGATCATCGGGTAGTGCGAAAAGTCCGAATTCTTATAATGCGTCCATCATGGCTGATGAATCACTTCCCCACGACATCCAAGACTGCCATCGCTTGATTGCGATGTTGCAAAGGCAAGTCGATGACGGGCAACAAACGATCAATCAACAAGCGACCCAGCTTTCACTCAAGGACAAGCTGGTCGAAGAACAGGCCCACTCGGTCTTGCAGCTCAAGGACAATCAGGACCAGCTCAATGAGAAAGTCACCGAGCTGAACCTGACGATCGAGAAACTTCTTAAACAACTCTACGGCCGTAAGAGCGAACGGCGAATCGACGGTGCCGGTCAGTTGCTGCTGGACCTGGGCGAGGAAGTCACGCCCGAAGTGGTCAGCGCGCTCGAAGAAGCGATCCGGCAAGCTGAACAAATTGCCCAGGACGCCGCTGAATCGAACCGAAAGTGCCAACCCAGGCGACCGCGACCCGACGACCGTAAATTCCCCGCCCACCTGCCGCGTTATGAGAAACTCGTTGACCTTCCCAAGGAACAACGCGAGGGATTGAAACTGATCGGCTACGATGAAGTCGAAACGCTTGAGTTGATCCGCAGTGAACTACGCGTGCGGGTGACCAGATATGCCAAGTACGCGCACCCAGCGGACAAAACCCAAGGCATCCTCAGTCCTGAGCGGCCGACCGGACTGGTCGAGGGCCATCGTTTCGATCCATCGATCGGTGTAGAAGTCGTGGCGGCGAAATACTTCTATCATCTCCCGTTTTACCGCCAGCAAGACCTGTTCGCCGGCAGTGGCTGGACCCCCAGTCGCAGCACGCTGCAAAACATCGAAGCGGGTGTTGAGTTTGCACTTCGTCCGCTGGCGGCGCACCTGCGCAGCTATCTGAAACAGGATCAAACGATCGGTTGCGACGACACCGGCGTGTTGTTGATTACTCCCGCCGCGATGCCGGATCTGTCCCGGCATCCCCGCGGGCAGCGGATCGGCGAGGTGCTGGAAACCGCGATCGCCGCCGGCAAGCCCAGCATCAACGCAAAGATGTGGGGCTATTACGCCTCGCGTCTTCCGGTGGTGGCGTTTGACTTCACGGTCAGTCGTCACCGGGACGGACCGGATGAAGTGCTCAGAGATTTCGCGGGCAACCTGATCGGAGATTGCTGGTCGGGTTTTCAGAAGATCGAGGTTCGAAGTGGCTCACGGATTACGTTCGCCGCGTGTTGGGCGCATGCGCGTCGTAAGATTGACGAGTGCCGCAGCGCGTTCCCGCTCCAGGTCGCTCAGCTCGAATCGTGGATTCGGATGCTCTACGACGTCGAGGACCAGATCCAGAGGCTCAATGCGTCCCAGCGGCTGGCCCGTCGCCGCCGCCTGTCGCGTCATGTACTGGGTCTGATCGAAGAGTACTTGTCCGGCGAAGAGATGTCGCCGGGTCGTGTTTTACCCAAGAGCAATCTTGGTCAAGCCGCTGCGTACATTCGTCGTCACTGGAAGGCCTTGTCGCGATTTATTGATGACGCCTCGATCCCGATTGACAACAACGATTGCGAACAACTGATGAAACGTGTGGCCACGGGTCGCAAGAATTGGATGTTCAAAGGATCGGTGTTCGCTGGTGATCGAGCGGCGAACCTGATGACGATCGTGGGTACGGCGATTCGTAACGACCTGGACGTAGCTGCTTACCTGCACGACGTGTTGCAGCGTGCCCTTGACGGCGAGACGGACTGGGCCAGGCTGGCACCGCACGCCTGGAGAGTGGACCACCCTGAATCGATTCGAACGTACCGCCAGGACGAGCGTCGCCAATCCGCTGACCGCAAACGCAAGCGTCGAGCCCGACGCCGCCTCAGCAAATAATCAGCCCCAGCGAAATGACTGGTCCTGGTGTACGGTTACACCGAGCTTGGTTGTCTTTGAACGTCCGGCAGGAGAGCTTCGTCCATCTGACGGCGTTCTTGCCTTCCTTGATCCACTGC